>NZ_JAVRCC020000059.1:0-44685 GCF_034530975.2 Nostoc sp. DedQUE07
TCCCCAGTCCCTAGTCCCTACGATTAATTCAGAAATCAAATCAGATTGCTATATGTTTGAGCTAAGTCCGCTGGTCTTGCTTCCTATAACCACTAATGTGGACTCCTATATCTAGACCTTTAATATTGCAACTTATGTACGACAACAGCGTATAAATAAAGATAACTATGCCCAGCATCTCTAGCACTTCTTCTATAGTCGTTATGAAGACATAAACCATGTTATTGGGGGTGTAGTAATATTCATAGTATCCGCCTATCAATTCACTAACAATTGCACCTGCCACGTAGATTGTTCCAGCAATGAAAAATAAGCGTCGTGTCTTGCTAGGAAGAGTAAACACAAATCGCCCAAACATTAGCAAGAATCCGAGTACGAAGATAGCACCCACAATCACCCAAGCGTAGTACAAAAAACCACTGGTACTGAATGTACTTCGCAATGGTGTAGTTAGTCTTTCATGAAGACTGATCAATTCGTCTAAGAACAAACCAGCAAAGACTATTGATAATCCTCTCCATGCCCAGAAGTCTTTATTTTTAGTTGACTTCTGAGCTTGGAAAATGATTTCTAGCAGAATAGAACAAAATAGTAAAGCTCCTCCAGAGTAAATTGTAGGAATACTATCCTCGCTGTTGAGGTCGAATATAATTCTAAAGATATCTCTCCCAGGGAAGTCAGGTAGATAGTAGACATTGTAATTAGCAAAAAGACTGACAAGAGCCAAACATAAAACCACGCCAAGCAGGAATTTGAGGGTTTTGTTGGCAGAAAGATATACTTTGAATTGATGCGATGATTGCAACAGCAAGATCGCATCTTCTGGTTTTATCGAACTCGTTGACTCAATTACAGATATGCGATCGCTCTTACCATTGTCTGAATAAGATTGGTTTTTCAAGATTTTGCGTCGCTCTGGCAATACAACGTTTGACATGAAGTATTCAATGGTTTGCTGCTTAACAAAACCATGTATTGCCAGAATTTCTCCCAACTGTTCACCACTTAACTTTTGTGTCTTGAGTGCTGTGTCTAATTGATCTGGAGTAATTAGTTCAGCTTCAACCAAGTAAGTCCCAAGCGGCTTAAGCTGAAAATTTTGCGCGTCTATTTTCCTAATCAATTAGGATCTCCTTATTTTCACTGGCTGAATGTAATAAATTTTTAAGCTTAGTCATGAAACATTACAATAATTCATGAGATCGGATTTTAATAGCTTCATAACCTTTACTTAATCATATTTTGTATATGTTAAATTCTATACGTGTAAATTTATGCTAAAGAAAATATGAATTTATTATGTAGATACGTGTGTTTAACCATTGCTGTTTTTTCTAAACGCATTCTTCTCAGCAAAAAAAATTAATCCACCTATCACTCTCATGTGTAGGTGGATTTATCAGATGTGCAGACATCTAGCGTGGTTGATTGTATCCCTAGCATACTGAGTAAGTAGCAAAAATGCTGCTAGAGTCGCATTGCACGGTAATCTCCTAAGTTGGAGAGTACCAATAAAAGTTAATAATGAGTGCCAGTTTTGCGATGGTTAATGGCAGTCACAGCATCAGGCTTGAGTAATTTCCCTTCATCTACAGTTGCATACACAACCCAATGATCGCCACATTCCAGACGTTGGTTGACTGAACATTCCAAATATGCTGATGCATCAGTGAGGACAGTACAACCGTTATCTGCAACTGCTGTACTAAAGTTGGCAAATCGATCTTCCCCAGGCGCGAAAGATTTACGGAAATGTTTCATGTAATCTTGATGATTGCCTTCAGGTAAAATATTTAAGGCAAACTTACCGCCTGGATACATCAAAGATTCGATCGCTCGCTCTTTGGCGATCGCCACTGTGATTCCGGGTGGGTTGAAGGTGGCTTGAGAAACCCAAGCGCCTAACATTGCGGTAGACACTTCTCCAAGTTTCGCTGTCACCACGCAGACGGAACCAACAATCCGACCAACAGCCTGTTCCACTGGAGTAGCCGCTTGTTGGGGTACGCGTACCTTTTTAGCCTTTTTCAGTACTTGGGCAAAGTCTGTACCTAATTCTTCACAGAACTTGAGGGTAACATCATCAGGTTTAAACTTCACCTTCAAAGTGTCAAAACCGAAGCGATACCCAGCATCCCGGAGTTTACCTTCGATTAAGTCAAAGGCTTCGCCACTCCAGCCGTAGGAACCAAAAACTCCAGCGAGTTTGCTGTTGTCACCACTCGATAACACAATCCCTAAAGCAGTATGAATCGGAGTTGGCGCATGACCACCAATGGTAGGAGAACCGATGATAAAACCCTCTGACTGCGCGAGGTTGATGCGAATTTCATCAGGGGTAGCAAATTCACAGTTAATCGATTTAACTGCAACTCCACCTTTAGTTAATCCCAGAGCGATCGCTTGTGCTAAAGTCGCTGTATTTCCGTAAGCTGAAGCGTAAAGTAGGGCAACAGAAATTTCGCGATCGTTGTGAGAACGGCTCCACTCTCCATAAGCTTTGGTAAGTTCAATTAAGCCGGTGCGTACCAAGGGCCCGTGACCTACAGCATACATTCTCACCTGCAAATCTGATATTTTCTCCAAAGCTGCTTGCACATGAGGAGTTTGGGGAGCCATCAGGCAGTTAAAGTAGTAACGCTGGTCTTCTTTGAGCGCTTCCCAGTTATCATCAAACACATCATCACCACAAAGATGAGTTGCAAATAACTTATCTGTGTAGAGAATTTGGGTTTGCTGGTCGTAGGTACAAAGTCCTTCCGGCCAACGCGGACTCGGAGTGGGTAAGAATTTCAAAACATGACCCTTGCCTAAATCCAGAGTTTCTTTCCCCCGCATCACCAAGACATTTAAATCTTGCTCTAAGAAAGCAGCACGCAAATTGTTCGCACCAGGAAGAGAACAGACAAAAGTTACCTGTGGTGCTAGTTCTAAAATTGCTTTGAGGGTTGCAACTCGATTGGGACTAAAATGACCCAAGATTATATAATCCAAACTTTGCAAATCTAAAGTCTGCCGCAATGCCTCTAAATAAATTTCGGTAAAGCTTTCTGGCGGTGGATCGATAAGTGCGGTTTTATCAGCTTCAATTAAATAGCAATTGGAAGTAGTACCTCTTTCAAGTGCGTATTCAATTTCAAACCGCAGACGTGACCAACTACGCGCTCTGATAGCCTTAGTATTGGTAGCAATTGGTAAAACTTGTACGTCGCGTGGCTTGGAATTGGTCATAGCTGTTAAAAGTTAGCGAATTGGGCATTGGGCATTGAAAATAGGGCATTGGGAATAGGGCATTGGGCATTGGGAATTGGGCATTGGGAACAAAGATAAATAACCCATACCCCGTACTCCATGCCCTATGCCCCGTGCCCCATGCCCAATATTTAGTAGTAATTACCTACTTTGCGATGGCGAACGGCTGTCAATCCATCGTTTTTGGAGACACGACCTTCTTGGACGGTGCAGTATAATATCCAGTGGTCGCTGCATTCCATGCTGGTCTGGATTTCACATTCCATGTATGCCAAAGCATCAGTCAGAATCGGCGAACCGTTTTTCGCAATTTGAGTTTTCACTCCTGCAAAGCGGTCAGCACCAGGATGCAAGCGCTTGAGGAAGTGTTTCTTGAGTTCTTGATAATTGCCTTCTTCCAAAACGTTGAGGACGAAGCGATCGCCTACTTGCATTAAGGAATCAATGGCGCGGTCTTTAGCAACGGCAATTGTGAATCCTAATGGTTGCAAACTCGCTTGCGTTACCCAAGATGCCAGCATTGCACTTGAGACATTATCTTTTTTCGTGGTGACTATATATAGTCCGCTGCTAATGCGACCCAGTGCCTTTTCCATGTTGACATCAAGGGACTTGATTTGCTTGATGTTGCGATCGCGCACTAGCAATTGTCCGATGTCTTTACCCGCTTCTTCACACAACTGGAATGTTGAGGCGCTGGGAGTCTCTTTAATCCGAATGGGTGGAAAAGCTTCTTTGATGCCAGAGTCAAGAAATTGTCTGCGGAGTGTATCAATGGGTTCATCATCCCCACCGTAACATTCAAACAGCCCAAGAAATTGCTTGTTCTTGGCGACAGCTAGCACCGAACTGATACTAGCTTGGGCGGCGGCGGAGGTAGTTGGAGGCATCCCGATAATGATGCCAGCTGCTCTCCCAGCTAATTCTTGAATTTCTTGGCTTTCAGCAGTACTCAGATCCAGTACTTCTACGCCAACGCCAGTTTTCAGGATACCTTCGGCAATTGCGTGACCAAGGCGTTCGCCATATCCATATTCTGAGACAAAAAACAAGCCAACTGTGGTTTCTGCTTTCGCTTGTTTTTGGCTCCAATTTTCGTAGCACCCGGTCAGAACATCTAAATGGTGGTATAATAAAGGCCCATGACCATTGGCGATAATATTAATCTTTCCGAGATCGCCCATCCGCTTCATCGCATTCAGCAACGAACGAGCGTTAGGGCCCATCAAGCAGTCGTAGTAAAATCTAAAGTCAGCTTCGATCGCTTCTAAATCTTCGTCGAAGGTGCGATCGTCACAGAAGTGCATTCCAAAAGCATCACAGGTGTAGAGAATTTGGGTTTTGCGGTCAAAGCTAAAGATCGTATCCGGCCAGTGCAGGTTAGGCGCACTCACGAATTCCATTTCGTGCCCTTTGCCGATATCGATGCGATCGCCAGTTTTCACAACCCGCTTGGAAAAAGGATCGTGTACTAATCCCTCAAGGAATTGCAGCGCAACTTTTGAGGCTAAAACAGTGGCTCTAGGAGCTAACTGAAGGACATCTTCTACCAAGCCGCTATGGTCTGGCTCTGTGTGACTAACAATTATGTAATCAATTGTTTTGGGGTTGACAAGACTTTTGAGAGTCTCTAAATACAGATCGCGAAACTTCTGGTGAGAAGTATCGATCAAAACTGTTTGTTCGCCCCTAATTAGATATGAATTGTAGGTTGTACCGTTTTGCAGTCCGAATTCGATATCAAAGCGATCGCGATCCCAGTCAAGAGAGCGAATCGCCGTTGTGTTAGGGGCAATTTCTACAGTTTGTATAGTTAACCGATGTTGAACGTTCTCTGCGTGGGCCTTGCCGGTCGTAGACATCGTTACCATTATTCGTCTCCGAGCGCAAATTAACAGGTTTTTCTTCTGCCCCCATTCTCTCTATTATTTTTCTTTGAAGTTGTAATGAATATCAGTTTTTTAAAAATTTAACTTGTATCAATTATTGCTGTTTTTTAGCAAAAAATATGACTCAAAAAATATACTAAATATTAATTGATTCCTAAATTTTACTGAGTACTTGTTTTTGCTATTTATCTGGTTTTATCTTAATTTAAAAATATCATAGTAATTATATTTTTAACTAAAAAGATATAATTTTACTATTATTATATTGCTGGTCTACCTACCAAGTCGAGATTACTTTTAATATTTCATATTGTCAAAAAATATATTTATAAAGTAGAAAATAGGAAAATTTATGTTTTTCGGGTACTCACTTAATTAAAAAAAGTAGGAAAGGTAGGAAAGGTGGGAAAAGTAGGAAAGGTAGGAAAAGTGGGAAAAGTAGGACAAACCTTATTAGGCTTCCAAAAAGCGTTTATTCAATGGGTATTCAATATCTTGTCTTAATCAAAAATATGGTGCAGAGAATATAAACTTTATGTAAAGTCGATAAAAAAGATATTTTTTTGGAGATAATCAAGGCAAATTTCCAGAGACTAGTTGAATAAAAAGAAAGTAGGCTTGTATATATTTTTCCACTCATCTAAAAGGAAACTAGCATAAAAATAATTTTTAAAGTTTCGATAAACCTCCGTAAGCATAAGAATAATCTCAGGAATTTAATGATACAGTCCTTTATTATCGACTTTAAACATTAATCAAGATAACGCCAACAAATTTTTCTTGTTATAGCTATAAGCTACAGCTTCAGGCTATCAGATAAGTTTACCTATATAGGTTAATGTGTAATCTTGATGTGCCGAACTTCTTATCAAAATCCATTGTTGATGAAAAAATGCAAATTTTGATAGTTTTCCCAAGCCAATACTTATTGCGTAGTAGCCTTATAAACGCCGACATCCCTAATACTTGTAGTTAAGATATTTGAAATGTATCATGAAATACCTAAATAGTTTCAGTATACAGGCGTAAATAGATACAAAAATGACAAAAATTGATTTTGTAAAAGGTTATTGTTTATGGGATGCCGATTAAAAGTGTTTCTCACAGAAGAAGAAAAGCTAACTTTAGAAGAATTGAGAAAAGCCAAAGATGTTCCTCAACGTACTAAGGATCGCGCTCAAGTTTTACTGCTGAATACTCGCGGCTTAAAAAATGAGCAAATTGCAAAAGGCTTGAATTGGGCGATTTCAACAGTGCGTCAAACCCTTCATCGCTGGGAAAAAATGGGTTTAGCAGGTTTATGGGATGCTCCTGGGCGAGGAGGAAAACCACGATATTCAGAATCAGATTTGGTTTATCTCGAAAATTGTTTAGCTCAAGAGTCAGAGACTTATAACTCTAAACAATTAGCAAAAAAACTAGCATCTGAGCGTCAAGTAAACTTGAGTGCAGATCGACTACGACGGGTACTGAAAAAAAGAGGAAGAAGGCTTGGAAGCGCACACAAACCCAGAAACAGCGTGATTAGTTGATTACACCATCTTGGAATCGGATCGCTTGTTTCGTTTGGGTAGCGATCGCTAGATTTTGGTTGAAAACCAAGATTATATTCTTGAAAAGTTCCTGCTTTTTGCAGAGATAATACTTGTTGCGCTTTTTGGTGTTATTTGGGCTTGGGCGCTGAAGTCTACACATTTTTGTTTAAGCTTTGCCGAGAAAATTGTAGAGACACCTTAGCGCAACAGGATAACAGTCCAGTTTCGCATCTTTACCAAAAATTTTGAGCTTCACTGAAGGGTATTGCTATTTTAGCCGTTGAACTCAAGTTAATTGTGCATTATAGAAAATTATGATGGAGTTTTCCATAAAACAAAGTCCACTTACACATCACAGTGTCAAGTGGACTTGTTAACTATTTTTAGTGGATCCGAGCAGAGTCGAACTGCTGTCCAAATTGGGTATTGACCCCCCGCTCATTCACAGGTTTAGCCTTTCTGACCCTCAAGGCGGGAATCGTTCATTATCCCGAACGTAGGATGCTCTGATTTAATCTTAGCCAGCAAGCCAACCAGAGAACGCTTGCTAGAGCATCCGTTGGGGTTTGGTCTTCAGTCCTTAACGGAGTCAAACCGAAGACGCTCGAACCTATAAGAGGTGTTTTAGGCTGCTACTAGAGCATCCTTACGAGCAAAGTTAACGATGTTATTCGCATTTACTTTTTGTTTGAGCCTTTGATTTGCGAGAGGAGACTCACTCTCGACCTGAATCACAGAGCAGCGTTCGCCAACCTGTCGAAACCGTGACGGACCCATGCGCTTCATATTTCAATTATAGTACGCGATTCTTAATTCGTAATTCGTAATTCGTAATTCGTAATTATCAAAGTCAGGATATATGGCTGCCATTACTCAAAATAGCCAATCGTTAATGGTTTTAAAATTAGCGATTGGCTATTTACGACGATCCACAACAAGTATTTTTCTAAGTTAGTGCTTCAGCACCACCAACAACTTCTAGGAGTTCTTGAGTAATTGCAGCTTGTCGGGCTTTATTGTAGGACAGCGTGAGGGTGTTAATCAATTCACCAGCATTTTCACTGGCATTACTCATGGCTGTCATCCGCGCTGCTAGTTCGCTAGCCGCCGATTCTTGTAGCGCCCGCAATAGCTGGTTACTCAGATACAGGGGCAATAGAGAATCGAGAATCTGCACTGGATCTTGCTCAAAGATCATGTCAGGAGCCAACGTGCGGGCTTGGCTAGTCACTTTCTCCCGTTCAACTTCAAATTTACCGCCACGGGTTGTCAAACGGAAGATTTCATCATCGCCTGCTTCTAGACCTTGCGGATCGAGGGGCAATAGAGTTTGTATCACAGGACGGGAGCTAACTAAGGAAAGGAATCTGGTGTAAATTAATTCGATGCGGTCAACTTCTTCCGAAAGGAACAAGGAAAGTAGTTGGTCAGCAATCTGATTAGCTTCTGCTGCGGTGGGAATTTGCTCTAAGCCGCTGTAGGTGGCGTCAATTGGCTGATTGCGGCGCTGAAAGTACTGTGTAGCTTTCCGTCCGACTAACACAAATTGATAGTTTAAACCTTCTGCCTTGATTTCCTTGGCGCGATTTTCTGCACGACGGATAACGTTACTATTGTAGCCGCCGCATAGACCGCGATCGCCTGAAATTACCAACAACCCGACTGATTTAACTTGGCGTTTTCTCAGCAGTGGCAAGTTTGCTTCTTCAAAGCGCAGACGGCTTTGCAAACCATACAATACTTGTGCCAAGCGATCGGCAAAGGGGCGAGTCGCTAGCACTTGTTCTTGCGCCCGGCGCACTCTAGCCGCAGCTACCAGACGCATGGCTTCTGTGATTTTTTTGGTGTTTTTGACCGACTGAATGCGATCGCGTATTGCTTTTAGATTGGCCATATTCTTGAGTTAGGAGTTAGGAGTTAGGAGTTAGGAGTTAAGAGGTAGGAGTATTTCATTAACTTTTAACTCTTAACTCTTCACTCCTCACTTTAATTACGCTGCTGCTTTGAAGGTCTTCTTGTATTCGGTAAGTGCTTCCTTTAAGGCAGCTTCTTCTGCATCACCTAGCGCTTTGGAGGCTCTTACTCCTTCGGCGTACTTACCAGTCTTTAAGTACTCGCGCAAACCTTGGGTAAAGGTTGTGACTTTATCTACGGAAACGTCATCTAAGTAACCATTGATACCAGCGTATAGAATTGCTACTTGCTCGTATACTGAGAGTGGCGAATTTTGTGGCTGCTTGAGGAGTTCGCGTAACCGTTGACCCCGTGCCAACTGGTCTTGAGTGGCTTTATCTAAGTCAGAAGCAAATTGAGCGAAGGCTTGCAGGTCGTCAAATTGGGCTAGTTCCAATTTAATCTTACCGGCAACTTTTTTCATTGCTTTGGTTTGCGCAGCAGAACCCACGCGGGATACAGAAATACCGGGGTTCACAGCCGGACGGATACCAGCGTTGAACAAGTCAGAAGACAGAAATATCTGACCATCGGTAATGGAAATTACGTTGGTGGGGATGTATGCTGAAACGTCACCAGCTTGGGTTTCGATGATTGGTAGGGCGGTCATACTGCCTTTACCTAATTCGTCACTTAGCTTTGCTGCTCTTTCTAGCAAGCGGGAGTGAATGTAGAATACATCTCCAGGGTAAGCTTCGCGTCCGGGTGGACGACGCAGCAGTAGTGACATTTGGCGATAAGCTTGGGCTTGCTTGGAGAGATCGTCATAAATTACCAGGGTAGCTTTGCCTTTGTACATAAAGTACTCGGCAATAGTTGCGCCTGTGTAAGGAGCTAAGTATTGTAGGGTTGCTGGTTCGCTGGCGCTAGCGGTGACGACGACGGTGTAATCAAGTGCGCCTTTTTCTTGCAATGTTTGTACTACGTTGGCGACTGTGGAAGCCTTTTGACCGATCGCAACGTAGACACAAATTACATCTTCTTCTTTCTGGTTGATGATTGTGTCAATAGCGATCGCAGTTTTACCGGTTTGACGGTCGCCAATAATCAATTCCCGTTGACCGCGACCGATGGGAATCATTGAGTCAATAGCTGTAATCCCCGTTTGCATGGGTTCGTGTACAGACCGACGAGCAATGATACCGGGTGCTGGAGATTCAATCAAACGGCTTTCTGAGGATTTGATGTCTCCCTTGCCATCGATGGGGCGACCCAAAGCGTCTACAACTCGTCCAATTAAGGCTTCTCCTACTGGAATCTGAGCAATTCTACCAGTGGCGGTTACAGAGCTACCTTCTTGAATTTCTAGCCCTTCACCCATAAGCACCGCGCCCACGTTGTCTTCTTCTAAGTTTTGGGCGATGCCAATTGTGCCATCTTCAAATTCTAAGAGTTCCCCAGCCATAGCCTTTTCCAGACCATAGATCCGGGCAATCCCGTCACCAACTTGTAGGACAGTACCAACGTTAGCAACTTTGACCTCTTGATCGTATTGCTCGATTTGTTGTTGGATAATGCTGCTAATTTCGTCAGGTCTAATTGATATGCTCATGTGTCTATCTTGTTTGCTTTCGAGACGGGAAAATTCAATAGTTAGGAGTGATGAGTTAAGAGTGATGAGTTAAGACGGATGAGTTAAAAAAGCAAAGGTTAAAAGTTAAAAGTCAAAATAAATTATTGTTTACTTAACTCTTAACTCCTAACTTCTAACTCCTAACTCCTGTACAGACGCGATTAATCGCGTCTCTACTCCTAACTTTCTAGCTATTAGTTAAGCGCAATGAAAGGCGACGCAACTGACCCCGAATACTGGCGTCAATTACCTGCGAACCTACTTTAATGATCACACCACCAATTAACTCACTGTCTACCCTGGTTTCTAGTTCTACCTGGCGAGCATTACTGATGGCAATGACCTTTTGGATAATTGCCTGCTGTTGAGCTTCTGTGAGGGGAACGGCTGAAATTACTTCCGCTAATACGGTTTGATTCAGCTGCCGCAACAGCGCCAGATATTGTTGAAAAATTGATTCCAAGAATGCAATGCGGCGTTTGTCTACTAGCACTAACAAAAAGTTGCGTAAGTAGGGGTTAGAGCCTTCACCGAGTATTTGTTTGATGAGAGCTTTTTTGTTCTCAGCCTGAATAAACGGGTTGCTGAAGAAGTTTTGTAGCTGTTTGTCGGCTCTTAAGAGTCCCAGTAAAGTACGCGCATCTTCCCCGAACTCTTCTGTCAAATTTTTCGATTGCGCTATTGACAAAAGTGCCTGTGCATAGGGCTGGGCTATTTCGGCTGTTGCTACCTGACTTGTCATACATTGCCTCCCAGTTGTGCGATGCTGCGGTCAATTAAACTTTGTTGAGCATCGTCGGCAATCCCGCCTTTGAGTTGCGATTCGACTTTTTGCAATGCTAGTGCAGCAACTCTTTGCCGCAGTTGAGCGATCGCTCGCTCTGTTTCGGTATTTAAATCTGCTGCTGCTGTTTGTTTCAAGCGTTCTACGTCTTGCGCTGCCTTCGCCAACAAGGCTTCTTTCGTCTTTTGGGCGTTTTCTGTGGCCGATTGGCGGATACGTTCTGCTTCTGCCTGAGATTGCTTCAACTGCTCTTGCGCTTGGGAAAGGGCAGTCTTTGCCTCTTTTAAGCGCCCTTCTGCTTCCTGAATTGCGGTGGCAATATTGGATTGTCGCTCGTTCAGGATATTGCTTAAAACTTTACGTCCGAAGTAGAATAAGATGCCAACCAGAATCGCTAGATTAATCAGATTGGTTTCAAAAATGTCTAGGTTTAGACCGAAACCACCTTCTGCTGCGCCTTCTGCCAATTCAGAGTGAACAGCGTTCGCTTCTGCGGCAAGTAATAAGAATGTCCCCATGATACCCATTTACAAGTGCGCTGCTCGCTTGCTAATACGTTGTATTTTTCCCAAGGGAAGGAAATTTAAGTATCTTTTCCCCGTAAGGAAATTAAGTATCTTTCCCCAGAAGGGAAAAAGTGCCTTTATTTGACACTTAAATTTTGCGCTCTGGACTAGGGCCCAGTTGCGCGTATGCTTTCGCAGAGCCAGTCTAGTTAGCTTATCTAACTGGAGTTGGCCCCAATAGTTTTTCTAGAATCTGCCGGCTTAAAGCATCAACTTGTTGCTCTAAGGTGCGAAAAGCTTCTTGCTTTTGTTGTTCTATTTCAACAGAAGCTTGTTCTCGTTGAGACTGAGCTTCCTTTTGGGCTTCAGCGATTTTCTCGGCAGTAATTTTTTTAGCTTCCAGTTGAGCTGCTTCTAGAGTAGCTTGCGATTGTCTACGAGCGTCTGCGAGTTGTTGCTCATATTCGGCGGCTAAACGCTCGGCTTTTGCCAAGCTTTCTTTCGCCTCAAGGGTATTCGTTCGGATATAACTATCGCGATCGTCTAGTACCTTGGTCAGTGGCTTATAGAAAATTGCATTCAACAAAGCTGCTAGTAGCAGGAATTGCAATGCCATGAAGGGCAAGGTAGCATCGAAATCAAACATTTGTCTCCTCTTTGGCTGGAGTAGCAGTTTTCATGGCTAGCAACATCATCCAACCTTTCATATTTTAGAGACCCATAGCCAACAAGGGTCAACTGAACATTATAACTATTGAGATACCTAAAACATTTCGATTGTAGAGGCGTGATGGTTCACGTCTCCACACTCACAAAAATTTCAGGTATTAGCCGAAAGGATTAGCAAACAGCAATACCAGGGCAATTACTAGACCATAGATAGTCAAGGATTCCATGAATGCCAAGGTTAATAGCAGAGTACCGCGAATTTTTCCTTCTGCTTCAGGTTGACGAGCAATACCTTCTACTGCTTGTCCAGCAGCGTTTCCTTGACCAATACCAGGGCCAATTGCAGCTAAACCAATCGCTAAAGCAGCAGCGAGAACTGAAGCAGCCTGAACTAATGGATCCATGTTGATTTTCCTTGCTTTGATTACAAAACTAACAGACATTACGTTAACGATTAGAAACGTGATTTTCACGCTGCACAGGAGTTCTTTCGATCGCGCTTTGCGATGTTTTGAGCGAATATGCTCTTCTTGACTGTGCTATCAACTGAGAAGTTTAATGCTCCTCATGTTCTTCTCCACCATGCCCCTCCATTGCCTCATGAATGTATGCTCCGGCTAGGGTGGCGAAAACCAGAGCTTGAATGGCACTGGTAAATAAACCCAAGGCCATTACAGGCAGAGGTACAAATAGAGGAACTAGCAGCACCAACACCGCTACAACCAATTCATCCGCCAAAATATTACCAAATAGCCGGAAGCTTAGGGAGAGGGGTTTGGTGAAATCTTCTAGAATTGCGATCGGCAACAAAACGGGTGTTGGCTCTATATATTTCTTAAAGTAGCCTAAACCCCGCTTGCTAAAACCTGCGTAAAAGTACGCTAAGGAAGTTAGCAATGCTAATGCAACAGTCGTATTGATGTCATTGGTGGGAGCAGCCAACTCGCCTGAAGGTAGCTTGATGAGCTTCCAGGGAATTAACGCGCCTGACCAGTTCGATACGAAAATAAACAAGAACAATGTGCCAATAAATGGCACCCAAGGGCGGTACTCTTTCTCACCAAGTTGGTTTTTTGCCAGATCGCGAATAAATTCTAAGGCATATTCCATCAAATTCTGGATGCCCTTGGGAATTCTTTGTGCGTTGCGAGTAGCAGCTATTGAAGCCACTACTAGAATACTAATCACAAACCATGAGGTGAGAAAAACTTGCCCATGAATTTTAAGATTGCCCAACTGCCAGTAGAAATGATGTCCTACTTCTAATTCGGCGAGGGGAAAAGAATTAAAGGCGTTTAAGACACTAAGCATTTGCATTCTTCAAGCATTTTCCCCAACGAGCGAGGATGGGATTACTATCTTTGTGAGCCTGACTTTTTAAGAATCAGGAATGAACGCAATTTGCACCATATAGACGAGGAGCGTGGCTTTGTAAGTTAGAAATCCCAAAAATATGGGCAAAATCTGTAGCTCACGCCATTGAGTTGCCACGATCATCACTCCAATAAACAGAGCAAAACGAGTTTTACTCAGACTGGTTTTCTGACTACCAAGCTGCTCAACGTCTCTAGCCAACATTTTTAAGTAAACCACACCTGTACACGCCCCAATTAAATAATTTAGGGCAATGTTTAAGGAATAAAAAATCCACACAGAGATAAAAATAACCCCCGTCAAGACAAGCGTGATTACCAACAATCGCTGGAAGAGTTCATGGAACTCTTGCATGGAGTTACCTGATTCTGTGCCTCCAGAACCAGTTTTAGCATCTTGTTGCGTTGTCGGAGTGGGCGCAATTGATTCGTCTGACAAGCTCACGGGACTTGAAACCAGTACAGTTAAATATGATGACTGCACATTCAGTCAGCTGAATCATATCACGATGCGGTAACAATACTTTAGGAAAAAACAATTAACTTCTTGTCAACATCAGGCAGTAAGTACCGACGGACTAAAGCCAACAGCAATTTTACCAAGTCCACGTTGCCGGACTTGGTGAAAAAGTAAAGGTTTTATAGCCTATTTGTAAACTGAGGGCAGGCAAGATGCCCGCCCCCACAAGAGTTTTGGGTTGAATATACCTCGATTAAATTATTTTGGCAGTCCGTAGACCGAACAGCAATCCTACAGATAAGCCAAAGAATAAACCCAAGAAGACGATATAAGATACAATTGCAAACATTTATTGCTCTCCAGAATACTTCCTAAATCTATTGAATCATTAGTTGTTGGGTATTGGGCATAGGGCATTGGGCATTGGGTATGGGGCATTGGGTATGGGGGTAGAAGAGAAATAGTTACTGCAACTTCTCCCCCTGCTTCCCTGATTCTTACCAATCCCCAATCCCCAATGCCCTATGCCCATTTTCTAGATTGCGATACAATACAGCCCACGGACGCTTGTTTGGGGTTGGGCAATGACTTCTGTAATTAATGTAAATCTACCAGAGCAGTCTTATGAGATTGCGATAACTTCGTTGAGCTACGCTAACGCACCTTCAAGTTTAGACCAACTGGGTCAACAGATGGCCAGTCTCAAGTTGGGCAAGAAGGTAATGCTAGTTTCTAATCCGACGATTTTTAAGCATTTTGGCGAAAGAGCTATTACATCCCTAAAATCTGCTGGATTTGAAGTTGCTAGCTGCACTCTACCACCTGGTGAACGTTACAAAACCCTCAATTCCATCCAAAAACTCTACGATGTAGCCTTGGAAAACCGTTTAGAACGTTCTTCTACGATGGTGGCTTTGGGCGGAGGTGTAATTGGCGATATGACTGGCTTTGCGGCTGCAACTTGGCTACGCGGGATTAATGTTGTCCAAGTGCCTACCTCTTTGTTGGCGATGGTAGATTCGGCAATTGGTGGCAAAACTGGCGTGAATCATCCCCACGGTAAAAACTTAATTGGGGCATTCCATCAACCGCGTTTAGTTTTGATTGACCCAGATGTGTTAAAAACTCTACCTATGCGCGAGTTTCGGGCAGGGATGGCAGAAGTTATCAAGTACGGTGTGATTTGGGATGCCGAATTGTTTGCCCAGTTAGAAGCAAGTAAACGCCTCGACCAACTCCGCTATGTCAAACCTGACCTAATAACCAACATATTAACGCGCTCTTGTCAAGCTAAAGCTGATGTTGTTGGCAAAGATGAGAAAGAAGGCGGATTACGCGCAATTCTCAATTATGGACACACCATCGGTCATACAGTGGAAAGTTTGACTGGTTATCGTCTAGTAAATCATGGTGAAGCGGTAGCTATTGGTATGGTAGCAGCCGGTCAAATTGCTGTGGATTTAGGACTGTGGCAAAAGGAAGACACAGAACGTCAAAACGCTTTAATTCAAAAAGCGGGTTTACCGACTCAGTTACCAGATGGGGTAGATATTGAAGCAATTATTGAGGCGTTGCAATTAGATAAGAAAGTCCAAGCCGGGAAAGTTCGGTTTGTTTTACCAACAGAGATTGGTGTGGTAACAATTACCGATGAAGTGCCATCGGATATTATTCGGCAAGTGTTGCGGGGAATGTAAATAATTTGAAGAAGAATTCAGAAGTCAGAATGGGCTAAACGCCCCGCTACCGCTAACAGGAGTCAGAATAAAAGTTAGTTGCTCTGTCCTTCAATTACGAATTAATGAGTCATGATACTCCAAGCCAAAAATCAATTAACTTTGCAAGAGTTCCTAAATCTTCCACCAGGCGAGGGAGATATCACCTACGAACTTGTTGATGGTGAAGCAATTCCTAAAATGTCACCAAAAAAATTCCACTCTAAACTTACTCGTGCCCTTTTGAATTTGATTGAGCAATGCTGTGAGGGAAAAGGAGAAGTTTGCCCAGAATTAGCTGTTGCATTAACTCGTCGAGGGCGAGATTGGATGCCAATACCGGATATTTTATATATTTCTAATGAACGTTTACCCCCTGATTGGGATAAAGAAGGAGCATGTTCTGTTCCTCCTGATTTGGTGATTGAGATTATTTCCCCAGGGCAAACTTTTGGACAAATGGCGGCTAAAGCCAAAGACTATTTGGATGCTAAGGTGCTGCGGGTATGGGTATTAGATAGTAAAGCCAGAAGCATTACTGTTTTTTATCCAGATACAGCACCACAAACTTATATGGGAGAAGAACTACTCACAGATTCTTTGTTTGAAGGACTGCAATTTACTGTTGAGCAGGTGTTTCAAAAGGCGAAAATTCCATTCACTACTGAATAGCACAATTCTCTTGCTTTAAACATACATCAAAATTTAAAGTCATGGAAGGTTTGCCTAACTTTAACCAGTTGCTTGAGCAACTTATCTGGTTAATTTAGATAGTAGCTGTATTTACGCTGTACTATACTAATAGTTTAGCTGATTAATTGATAATTCATCCATTTGTAGGAGGTAATTAGCAAGGGAATAAGTCTACTTTATTTATAATCAGACCAACACTAATATGGTTGGAAACTGTCTTCACGTAACCGATCTATCAACTATGTTAAACCTAATATTTACCGGATGTATAAAAATAAAACCTTTGGTGCTTTCAACAGCTTTTTTACTGGCTGTACAGACTTGTGCCAATGCTGAACAAGCAGTTCCTAGTTTGACTCCAAGACAAGCTCAACATTTATCCCGTGACTTGGTTCCATATAATTCTCAAGAATTTTTTAGACAAGGAAAAGATTCAATTGAGAGAGAAATTCAAATTCTTAATCAAAGACAACAGCGCCCAATTAAACCTATTCTTAAGATTGATTCAGTACCGCAAAGCAAAAGACCACATACTCAGCAAAAACCCCAACGTCTTATCTAAGTAAGAATCATCACTCTTCTATGGCTTTTGCTTGTCTTGTTAATTCTTAAGCTGTAGCACATAAGCTACATTCCCAGACATCACAATCACTATGCTTTGCTTTTGGGCAACAGAGGTTTTGTATTACCAATAAATTTTGCAACAAAATTTTACAATTTTATTCGTCTAGCAAACTCATCAACGCTTGAATTTCAACGTCTTGCTCTTGCGGCTCTGATAATTGAGATTGTAGCTTTAATAATTGACTCTGTAATTCTTCTGCTACATGAAGCATCTCAGACTCTTGTGCAATTTTTAGCTGATTTTCTTTAATTTTGATTTGTTTAAGCAAGTCATTTTCAACATGAATTGAGTTGTAATGTTGAGCAATCATAGCTTTACATTTATTATCAATCTATGGAGTGCAATTAAATTTTCCACTTATGTATTATTCCACACTTTTGTCATTTTTTAAATATCTGGCGATTTAATCTCGATCGTTCATAGTTTTTAATCTGTTCTCTTCTCAAAATTTTGGGAATATTGACTTCAGGTACTTCCAGTTAAAAAACATCTTATCTTAGGGATGCCCAAATGTGGGACTATAATACAAATGTACGAATAATTTGGGATAATTTCTTTTTTGTAAGTTACTAATATAGAGGTTATCATCGTGAGGGCATATAGCTAGCTGTGCTAATTTACCTCTAGCATATTTATATTTTTATAGACTTTTGTAAAAATGAAAATTATAAAATAAAATTGGTTGGCTTAAGGCAAATTTTTAGACAACACATATTAACTTTTTGGTTAATTTTCCAAGTATTGTAGATATGTTAAATATTATTTTGGGCAGTATGGACTTAAAGTTTATCAAGAAAAAGATTTATATCTTTATAAAAATTATATCTACAGCGCTGATAACAAGCGCAATTGGATTGGAATCGTGGAATATTTATGCAGTAATAACTAACATTCATGTACCAAGCAGCCTTAATCCAATTTTTTGGATTGAGCGTTTTGCGATGATATGCCATTTTATTGAAAGTATTATAGCAGCTTTTTATGCACCTTCAAGACAAAAGATACCAATAAAATATGCTACTTATACTTTTTTTGTCGGCACAATTGGGTTGTTAGAATTATTTGGCCAGCAGGATGACTGTTGACGCTTCTACGCCTTGAAGGTATGGGTTTTTAGATAGTAATGTGCGTTATGCGATCGCACCCTACGTAAAAAGATTATAAGTAATTAAATATACCCTCGTCAGCAAAAATCATCTGCGGGAGTTTTCCCATGAATGTAGGTAACTAATAAATCTGGCACTCAGAAGGGAGTATAGTTTGTATAGTTAGTTTTTTGCTGAAATTTTAGTTTGCCACTAAGGAATTAAAAAATGTCTACTGATACTGACATAGTTACTTACGTTGAAGAAAGTGAATTTGATGTTGTTTTAAATGGAAGTGAAGAGAAAGTTGTTGTTGTTGATTTTACTGCTACTTGGTGTGGCCCCTGTCGCCTAGTCAGTCCGTTAATGGATCAACTTGCCGAAGAATATAAAGGTCGCGCTAAAGTAGTCAAGGTAGACGTTGACAGGAATAAGCCCATTTTCAAAAAATTCGGTCTTCGCAGTATTCCAGCAGTTTTAATTTTCAAAGATGGTATTTTAGCAGAAACTATAGTAGGGGTTTCTCCTTACGAAGACTTTAGCAACGCTGTTCAGAAGCTTGTTTAGCTAATTCGTAATGACGCTCCTGCGTCGCTAACGCTGCGCTAACGTAATTCGTAGAGAAGATCGTTAAGGATTACGAATTATTTTAACCATTTACTTTTCGCCTATAATGTGCTTGAAGTAAACCACTTGGATATTGTTGTGAGTTAATCAGCTCCAATTTTACTTCAGGGGTAGGTGGTGGAAAAAGATGTATACCGCCACCTAAGATAGTTGGAATCGTTGAAATAATATATTCGTCAATCAAGCTGTGCTGAAGAAACGAATTGATTAATTTTCCGCCACCAACTAGCCAGATATTTTTAAAACCTTGAGCCTCTATATCTGCTAACGCCTGTTTTACTGGGTCAGAAACAAATACAACGTCCTCACGATCGGATTGGAAATTACGCTGGGTGAATACGAAAGATTTTTTTTCTGGATAAGGCCATCGATCGAAACCCAGCCCTACTTCATAGGTTTTGCTACCCAAGGCGATCGCATCAATCGATTTGTAAAAATCAGTGTAACCGTAGTCTTCACCTTCTATATCAAGGATTGATAGCCACTCAATTTTGCCATCGCTGCGAGCAATGTAGCCATCCAAACTAGCTGCAATGTAGAGTGTAACTTTCGTCATTGTGCTTCTCTCTTTGGTAGTTTTCACTCAATGAGTCCAAGCGATGCCTGTGGCAACGCGAAGCGCGATCGCAGCCTTATTTCTTCTACAGCATTTTAGCCCTTGGTGGTTCCGATCGCAAAAGAGTGATGTCTACGATGGTCACTGAGCCAAGTCGTTCGCGGAGCGTCTCGTAGAGAAGTGCGGGCTACGCCTACGCTTACCCAATTATTTAGGTTTTTTGATTATGCGATTTAAACCGGCCTGCAATAAATTCTCGCTGAGATAAATGCTTTGTATTGCGTTTGGTGACTCGCTTTCGCCACATCTTAAAACTAGATTCTTTCATTTCGCGCCTCATTAGGGTGATTACCTCTTTTTCCAATAGCCCAAACTGAGCCTCAATAGCATCAAAAGATGTTCTGTCTTCCCATGCCATTTCAATGATGCGATCGATGCTTTGTGAATCAAGGTTAGGTAACTTCATTCTTCTGCTGGTAATTGATAAATTCTAGCTATATATTTATTTTACTTTTGGTTTTCAAGAACCATTGTGTCTGCTGCACCCAGTTGCAGGGCATATAGGTTGGCATAAACACCCTGCTGATTAATGAGTTCGGCGTGAGTACCCTGTTCGACAATTTCTCCCTGCTGAATTACTAATACCCGATCTGCTTGAGTAACTGTACTGAGACGGTGGGCAATTACGAAACTAGTACGACCTTGGAGTAATCGAGCGATCGCACTTTGTACTAGTGCTTCTGTGCGGGTATCGATGCTGCTAGTGGCTTCATCCAGAATCAGAATTCGGGGATTAATTAATACCGCCCGAGCAATACTGATTAGTTGTCGCTGTCCTTGGCTCAGAGGCGCTCCCCGTTCCCCCAATTGAGTTGTATAACCCTGTGGTAGTGAGGTAATGAACTCATGCACATTTGCCAGTTGTGCAGCCGCTTCGATATCAGCTTGGCTGGCGTAAGGAGCGCCAAAAGCTATATTTTCGGCGACGGTACCGGTGAATAAAATATTATCTTGTAGAACGATGCCAATTTGACGGCGCAGACTCGCTTGAGTCACGCTACGCACATCAAGACCGTCAATTTTCACTGCACCGCTTGATACATCATAGAAGCGCAAAATCAAGTTAATAATTGTACTTTTTCCCGAACCGGTTGGCCCGACTAATGCAACCATCTGTCCTGGATAGGCGTGTAAATTCACTCCTTTAAGAACCAGTCGATCCGGGTTATAGCCAAATTTGACATTTGAGAATGTCACCTCACCTTGAATAGGCGGCATTTCTATGGCATCGGGTGCATCTTTGAGTTCTGACGGTTCATCTAATAATAGAAATATTCGCTCTAATCCGGCAAAAGCAGATTGAGCTTGAGTATAAAACTGGCTGAGAATTTGGATCGGGCGGAAGAACTGCTGGACGTAAAGTAAAAAGGATGTGACTACACCCACTGTTGCAGCTCCTGTTACCGCTAGATAACCGCCATAGGCTAGTACGCCTGCCGTTGCTAATGTGTTGAGAAAATCGATCGAGGGTAAAAAGGCGGAAGTAATTGCCACAGCCTCAACGTTGGCATCTCTATTGGCGGCGTTAAGAACGTCGAATTCTTTGATATTCATCTGTACGCGATTAAATGCTTGCGCTTCTCGCACGCTGCCAATATCTTCTTCTAACTTGGCGGAAAGTTCCCCAATGGTTTGTCGGGTAACGCGAAATCTGGCTCTTGCCCAACGTGCAAATAAGCTTGTGGTAAAAATCATCAGTGGCACAACCAGATTGCTCAATAAACCAAGTCGCAGGTTGATTGAGAGCATGGCAATTACAATGCCCACCAAACTGAAAGTATTGCCCAGCATTTGGGCGATTGTCAGTCCAAATGCTTGATTCACGGTGTTGACATCATTCAGCAAGCGACTCATTAAATCGCCTGCTTCGCTGCGATCGAAAAAGCTGAGTGGCAGACTTTGGATTTTAATGAAAATATCTTGTCTTAGTTGAGCCAGCAATCGCTGCATAATCCAGCCGACTCGAATAATTTGACCCCGAATTGCTAAGACACCAAGTCCGTAGTTCAGCCCTAGTAGCCCTAACAACAGCAGCAGTCCTTGCAAATTACCTTGTGCAATCAGATGATCGATCGACCAGCCGAGAAAGAATGGCCCAACCGCCTGAGTTATAGCACCAATTAATACTAATGTCAGGGCGATGGGAATTTCTTTGCGATAAAGTAGCACGTATTGTAAAAAGCGCCGCAGGGTGGAAAATTGCTGACTCGCGTTTTCCTCAGATGCAACAACGGGAATAGTGCCTCTCATAAAAATTTTGGATTTTAGATTTTGGATTTTAGATTAAAAGTCTTGATTACAAGGCTGTAAGCAAAATTAATGATGCTAATTGGAGATCATTTTTTCTCCTTCGGCTTTACCTGAGATTCCAAAATTACACCGTAGAGTGGACTGGTTTGCATCAATTCTTCGTGAGTGCCTTGTGCTACCAATCGTCCTTTATCCATGAGAAAAATGCGATCGGCATTTTTAACGGTGCTAATACGTTGAGCTACTACAAAGGTTGTACAAGCTTTTTGGCGCATTAAACCATCTAGTTCGGCTTGAATTTGGGCAGCAGTTTTGGCATCTATAGCCGAGGTACTATCGTCAAGTATCAGAATGCTGTAATCGGTTAGTAAGGTACGAGCGATCGCAATTCGCTGCTTTTGTCCACCAGATAAGCCTACGCCCCGTTCGCCCACAATTGTCTCGTAGCCATCGGGTAAACCGCTAATAAAATCGTGCATTTGGGCGGTTTTTGCAACTTCAATCACTTGCTCTAAGGTAGCATCGGGTTTGGCGTAGGCAATATTTTCGCGGATTGTGCCAGAGAAGAGGGTGGTTTCCTGAAAAACAATACCAATATGCGATCTGAGACTTTTGAGTGTGAAACTTTTTATATCTCGTCCGTCAATGCGAACTGCTCCCTTGGTGACATCGTAAAAGCGAGGAATCAGGTTCATGATTGTGCTTTTTCCCGAACCAGTCATTCCGAGAACGGCGATTAGCTCGTTAGGCTTGGTTTCAAAGGATACTTCTTTGAGAGTTTCGGTTGTCGCTCCGGGATAGCGAAAGGAAACATTTTCAAAGGTAATTCTACCACCACAGATGTCAAAGGGGACAGCACCGGGGCGATCGCGAATTTCTACCTCTGCATCCACAACTTCGTAGACACGTTCGGCGGAAGCAGCTGCTTGAGCGATCGCGGGTGCGGCAAATCCAATCAACAAAATCGGTTGGAGAATCAACGCTAGGTAGGAGTTAAACGCCACCAGTTCGCCAATGGAAAATCTGCGCCCAATCACCTGCGCTCCCCCGTAGCCGAAAACTGCCAGTGTTACCAAATTACTCAGCAAGAATATCAAGGGGAAGGTATCGCGGATGGCGCTAATGGTCTTCATGTTTGCCTTGACTAGGCCATCATTGAGAGTTGTGTAACGCGACCTTTCGGTTGACTCCCGCACAAAGGCTTTTACTACACGAATTCCTAGCAAGTTCTCTTGCAATATAGCATTGAGGTTGCTCAGTTGCTCTTGTACTTGCCGAAAAAGTTTGTTATTTCGGCTGACGAATCGTGCCATTAACCATGCGGTTATCGGCACTGCTGTTAGGCTAATCAGTGCTAATTGCCAGTTCATCACCAGCAAAACCACCGAAATACTCACCAATGTCACAACTGAACTGACGACCTGAATTAAACTAGTACCAACAAAGGTACGAATTTGTTCAATGTCGCTGGTGACACGGGTTAGTAGTTGGGAAGTCTGCGCCTGGTCATGAAAGCTAAAACTGAGATTTTGAATTTTGCTGAAAATTTTGTTTCGCAGGTCATAAGCAACACCCTGAGATGCTGCTTCTGCTAAATAGCTTTGTCCAAAGTTAAATACACCACGAGCGATCGCCGCGACTACCATCCAGGCGGCGCTATATAGCACAATTTGGAGATTTTTTGGCGCGATTCCCTCATCAATTCCCCACCGAAATAGTTGTGGAGTGAGTGCGTTGGCGATCGTCAACAGCAACAGGCTGACCAATGCTCCAAGCGAAGTCCATCGGTAAGTGCTTAAACTTTTAAGTACGCGCTGGGTTGCCTTTATCGACGAAGTTTCCTGGAGTTCTGGTTGCTGAACCAATGGTATTTACCCCTGTATCATTGGAAAATTATCGTACTTTGATTGTAAAAAAACAATTGACCATTTGATAGTGGCGAATGTGAAATATAGAGTACCTCTCTTGTTTGTGGTGCAAATTCCGAGTTTTGGGACAGTGGCATGGGAGAATACATTTTTAGCAAGCATTGCGGCTAATCAATTTCCAGACCGAAGAAAACCAAAGAACAAGAATAATGGCTCAAAATTTTCATCGTAATTCCCAACTTCCCTGTGATATTTCACCTGCTATCAGTCGCACAGCAAAGCCAAGTTCTGAGTTCTACTCTCTTTTTTCTGAAGAAGAAGTTTCAGAGATAATTCATGCATTAGAAGTCAGACGAGAAATTCCTCTCAAGTATTCTTATAAAGGGAGAGGTGCAAAAATTTGGAACGATTTTTATTTGAAACACGCTATTCCTAGATGGTATGGAAGAGCAAATGTAGAAATTGACCTTTTAAAAGATAATTTTAAATACCTAAATGGTAATATAAAAGCTGGCAATAGAGTAAATATTATAGACGTTGGTGCAGGTAATTCCTATCCAGTTAAAAAATTTATTTGCAAACTAAACAAACTAGGAAAAGTTAATAAATATATTGCCTTAGATATTAGCGAAGAATTGCTTCATGTCTCCAAAAGTAATTTCAAAAAATGGTTTCCATTAATCGATTTTCTCAGTTCCACAATTGACATAGAAAGTAGTTGTGTACCCAAAATTTTATTCCAAAATCAAGCTAGCCTTGAAATTGACGACACAGCAAAAATATTTTTACACTTAGGTGTTACCATTGGAAATCATCAAAATAGAGATGAGGTGTTCAAAAACTTTAGAGATAGCATGGGAAAAAATGATCTTTTAGTATTTACTAACGAAACTGGTTCTAACTCTACATGGGATGGAATAGTTAGAGGTGGCTGCAAGTATCACGTAGAAGAAATATATGGATGGGTTAAAAAGAAGATTGGGATAAAATCTGAAGATTGCGAACTAGTGAGAAAATACGATTTCAAAACAGATAGTATTGTTGCTAATCTGAAACTATGTCATGATTACACTATAAATTTTAGTCGCATGGGTATAGATAAAAATATTGAAATCTCTAAAGGTGAAGAGATTACTATTTGGCGACATCACAAGTATGAAATACCTAAACTATTGCAAGAGCTAGAACGTTCTGGACTACAACTTATTCACTATACTACTAACAAATACAAATCACATATTATGGTAATTTGTAAGGTTGCCAGTAACTAAGTTTTTCACTTAAAGAATGTTTGAAAAGTTATGATTAATGTATCAAATATTCTTTTACCCCACCCTAACCCTCCCCTTATAAAGGGGAGGGAACCGGATTTTCTTGTTTACCCCCAATATATCGGGGGAATTAAGGGGGGTAATTCGACTTGTGGTACAAGCATTTGATCTGAAGTTGACAATAATGGGCAATACTATGTACCCATTCAAATGAGAATCGCTATAACTTAGATACTATAATGGCAGCCAGTAGAAATTTTTAGGTCTTTTAGCGAAAATTTTTCCGAACCGTATCTAATGTGGTATTAAATATTTCTGATGGTGCTAAAAAATCAGTTTAACTTGGTTTGCGTATCAATTAAATATACATCAAACGTGGTCTAGGCTCAGGAACTGGACGCCCCAAATCTTTAGCAGTTTCTATCCATTCCTGCACAACTAATTCTACATTATGCAGTGCTTCTTGATAAGTATCACCATCAGCAGCACAGCCTGATAACTCTGGAACTTCAGCAATAAAAGCTCGATCTAATTCACTCCAGTAGAGAATAATTTCATACCGAAACATCATTTTTACTTCCTAGCTTATATTTGAGAATCACTGCCCGAACTTGTTTAATTTGATAACTTTTGGCTTTTCCTTTTTTATGTTGCAGGTTCAATATCTCCTCAACATCGGCTTTGACAAAAATACGATGATCGCCACGAATCCGTTCTTCAAAGCCTAGTGTATATAAAAGTTGCCACAGTTGGGCGAAGGGGATATCTGTATCAGAAGTCCCAGAGATAATTTTGTCTAAGAGTTTGTCTTGCTGACTCACGTTTTTCTGACTGCCTTAATGTTTCTATAGTCTCATATTTATTTAAAATCAGGGTATCCAAAAGCAAATCTATCATTTTGCTCTTGAGTTAAAGCATCCCTGATGACAATGACTAGTCCAGTTATAGGGCAAACTTTAGGCTTGGATACTGTTCTACTAATTGACTTGATTTTAAAAAATACTAATTATTTGGATGTTACAGATAATTTCTTTGAAGCGATATTTTGCAGTGAGTTTAATTTTGTAACATCAGTTTCGCCTCTAGTAAAGTGTATCATTTATCTTGACGAATGATGCTCATTTACCCTTGTTACTGGGGTTATCAATCTTAATATCGGCTCAATTTATACTTTTCTGACTTTTCTATAATCCTTTAGCGTAAGGTTCCACAGGAAAGGTATCACCAATTTATAAGTGATGTAGGCAACTACAGAGGACAAATTATTGAGATTGCTCATATCATAATGCTGAGGTATAAATCCATCTCAGTTCATACTGCTACTAAGTAAAAAATATTACATAAAAATGAAAAATAAACTTCTAAGTGCAGTTGCATTTTTAACCACGATTAGTTTGACAACGACCGTACAAGCGGCTAATTCTGAACATGTTAAACAGTTATTAGCAACCAAACAATGTCAAAACTGTGATTTGACGAGTGCAGGTTTAGTGATGGCTGACTTATCTGGAGCCAATTTGAGCGGTGCTAATCTCACAGGTGCTAACCTCAGCCGTGCAAACTTGAGCGGTGCAGATTTGCGGGGTGCAAACTTAAGTGGCGCGAGTTTATTTGGCGTTAACCTGAGCGAAGCTAAATTTAATGGGGCAAATTTGACGGGTGCTGATTTGAGAAATACTTATTTAGCAAATGCAGAACTAACTGGCGCTTACTTGAATGGGACTAACTTTCAAGGTGCAGTTGCGATACCATCACAAATTGCTTCACCAGCAGATTTTTATGCTCTGGGTGTAGCAGAAGGGCAAAAAGGCAACCAACAGCAAGCAATCAGTTATTTTAATCAAGCGATCGCAATTAAACCAGAATATGCGGATGCTTATCTAGCTCGTGGTGTCGCCCGTTACCAAATACTAGATAGACAAGGTGCATTCCAAGATGCTCAAGTTGCACAAAAATTGTTTACATCCCAAAACAACAGCACTGGAACCCTAACAGCCCAAACTTTTATCAAAGAACTGCAAACACCCGTCAATGAGAAGGTAAGTACTGGTAAGCCCAACTTCGTTGACTTTTTGGGAAGTATTGGCTCAGTCTTGCTTCAGTTCTTCCCTTTTTAAAAGAGATAATAACAGTTAACAAATACTTCTCTACGAGACGCTGCGCCTTAAGCGAAGCTATGCCGCAGGCTTTACGGCTTCTCTACGAGACGCTATTCGCGTTCGCGGTTCCTGAGCGTAGTTGAAGGGCAGTACAAATGACAAATGACAAATGACAAATAACAAATAACAAATGACTTTATCTAACGAATTATGGGCAGCAAATCAAGACTTAGCCCAAGCTTGCTTAGAGCATCCTTTTGTTCAAGGTATTGGCGATGGTACTCTTGATCGAGCTAAATTTGCTTACTACGTAGGGCAAGATGCTTTTTTCTTAGAAGCTTTTGCCCGTGCCTACAGTATCGCCGCAGCTAAAGCACCAGACTGGTTAGGTTTCACCACATTTCATAATTTAGCTAGTGGAGTTTTAGAAGAACTACGGCTGCATAGTAGTTATGCTTCTGAGTGGGGAGTCAATTTGTATGCTGTAGAACCGGCATCTGCCACCCGCCGCTATACTGATTTTTTGTTAGCAACTGCTTGGAGCAAAGATGTAGGTTTAACTGCGGCGGCGATGTCTCCCTGTATGCGTTTGTATGCCTTTTTAGGAGAAAAATTGGCTTGTAACGGTATTCCCGATCATCAATATGCAGACTGGATTCATACTTATAGCAGTGCAGATTTTCAACCACTAACACAACAATTAGAAAATTTGGTTGACAATTATGCCGCTACCAACTCTGTTGTGCATTCAACTTATCGTTATGCGATGTTTTGCGAACGCGACTTTTTTCAAGCTGCGTGGATGTTCAATTAAGCAAATTCATATCGAGCAACTTTTTTGACTTTTCCTAACTGTCAAACTCGCGTTGTTTTCAGATATAGCACAAGCCTTGGTGGTTAGGACATTAACAGATGATAAAACTTAGACACAACAAGACTTTTCACCCAATCCCCAGCGATGCACTGAGCTTGTCGAAGTGTCACCAGTCCCCAGTCCCTTGCTATATCAAGCTGGGTAAAAATGCTAAGTTCTATTTTTAAACCTATACACAAAAAAAGACGCAAATTTATCTTTTGCGTCTTCTTTTAAGATTTTAAAAAATTAGAAACTGAATGTGGTTCTCAATGCACCAATAACAACATCATCATTAGCGTCGTTATGATCTGGAGATGTTAACCAGATGACTCCAGGAGTAATGGTGATATTGTCACTCAGCTTATACTGGTAGAACGCCTCAAGATGATAGGATGTATCAGGATCGCTATCCAACCCTGCGATGTCAGAACTTGTCACTTTCGGCTCCACACCAGCGATGATACCTGCTAAATTACCTTTTTTACCGAGGTCAGGGAAGCCTAAGGTGACAGCATAGTTCCAAATATCAACGTCTCCACGGGTTCCTCTCAAGCTTTGGCTGTTGGTGTATCCAGCCCAACCACCCAAGACGATATTATCAGTAATGCCAATGGATGCTTGGACGCCGTAAGAATTACTGGAAAAACCCACTTGATCTTCTGGTAAACCCTGGATAGCTGCTATATCCTGGAAAGTGGCGGCATTACTACCTGTGAGTAGTGGTTGATTGTAGGAATTGATGTAAGTTAAACCGATAGAAATGCGATCGCTTGGTTTAACTGTCAACTGTGCCAACGCACCGTAAGAACCATTGAACAAACCATTATTGGGTGTAGGGTCATTAGCTGTACCACTCAAATACCCTAGACTTAGTGCTAATTTATCATTGAACTCGTGCGTTACTCCCAACCCCGCACCATTTATTTGGTTATAAATTGGGTTACGCGTACCAAAGGTGGACAAAGCACCAAAAGCACCATCACCATCAAAGAGATTCACAGTAGTGGTAAGGTCGTCTGCTGCACCTGCATTAGCAATAGCAACAACCTCTGTTTTTTCGCCCAAGGGAAATCTGTAAAACAGTGCATCTATCGCAGCATCAGTAGTACCATCCTCGCCAGTAAAAAATAAGTTACCCTCTGGCGTACCAATATTAGGGCCGAGAATATTATTAGCCTGGATTCTGGTGAACAGCGTATCTTTCCCTGTGAAACTGGTTACTAATTCTATCCGCGCCCGTAACCCTAAAGTTGTATTCTTATCTGTAATTTCCGCACCGTTGACTGTATTTCCTGACAACACATCGCTAACAACTGCAACAACTTGTCCTTGCAATTTAGTTGTAGTTGAGAATTGATTCGCCTCTAATTCAGCAGTTCGCGCTTCTACTGTATCCACACGACCTCGGAGTGTCGCCAGTTCGGCGGAAAAATCTTCTTGCAACTTTTGTAATGTGGCTAAATCTTGTTTGTTAACTAAATCGCCAGTGGCTGTAGCAATAAGTTCGTTAACGCGATCGAGACAAGCATTCAAACCAGCAGCAAACTCATATCGCGTTAATGCCCGATTACCGCGATAAGTGCTATTTGGGTATCCTGCAATACAGCCATAGCGCTCAACCAAGGATTGCAATGCTTGAAATGCCCAGTCGGTTGGTTGTACATCAGAAAATTGAGACACGGAGGTAACTTGCGCTTTTGTCTGAACTTTTGTGTCTGGATTAGCTAAAACTTGCACTTGATTGATTTCAGACATACTAGAAGTTTCACCTGCAAATGTAGCAGTATTAACAAATAGCATGACACCGCAGACTGCTGGACTAACTAGCAGATATTTCCAGAATTTTTGCATTTTTCTCCTCACACTGATCTCCAATTCACACCCAAACCACGTTTTTTTAATGGGTATTTTATGAGAATATTTGTCAGCAATCTTATCAGAAGTAAGCAACCTTTTTAATAAAAAAGTCAAGAAATCCTAATTATTTAGGGAAAACTAAATTGCAGAGGGCTGTACCGTCTGAAAAAGTTTTGTTGTTACTCATTACACAGCAAACTCAGAATGATATTATGTACTTAAAATGAGAATGAGAATTATTATAGTATAAAGTTTAGAATACTTGCCATTGTCAATAGCGATGATGACAAAGGTAGAGCAAGCATCCGTTTTGAGGAGAAATATCGTGATAGTGAATTGCAGAGAAATTAGAACAGGTAGGCAAAGAAGCGGCATCTTGCCTATAATTGCTCTGCTAATGTTGTCGATGGCTACTGGGTGTAGCCAATCGAATCCAAATCAGGGAACAACTTCCGAACAGTTACCACAAGCACAAGAAGCTGCTTCTATCCCACAGGCGCAGCCGGGAAAAACTAAAATAGTAGCGACATTTTTGCCGATATATTTGTTTACTAAGGCAGTAGCTGGGGATGTCGCAGATGTAGAAATTCTAGTACCACCTGGTACGGAGGTACATGAATACCAAGCGACACCAGGAAATGTCAAAGCGATCGCTACTGCTAAGGTGTTAGTGAAAAATGGTTTAGGCTTAGAGGAATTTTTGGAAGGTACTGTCAAAAATGCCCAAAATCCCAAATTAACTGAAATTGATGCAAGTATTGGTATTAAACCCTTAAATGCAATTTCACCTGTTGTAAAAACTACGTCAGATGAAAAAGACCACGAACATAGTCAAGGTAATCCTCACGTTTGGTTAGATCCAGTTTTAGCAAAACAGCAGGTAACAAATATTCGAGACGGATTAATTACTGCCGATCCGAGGAACAAAGCTACTTACGAAGCAAATGCTACAGCTTATATTAAAGAATTAGAAAGTTTAAACAGTGAATTTCAGCAGACTTTACAGAAAAATCCCACTTGCACCTTTATTACCTTTCATGATGCATTTCCATATTTAGCTAAACGCTATAACCTCAAGCAAGTTGCTGTGGTGCAAATTCCTGAAGATCAACTTTCACCAACAGATGTCCAAAATGCCGTCAGCGCTGTGAAAAAATACAAAGTTAAAGCTTTATTTAGCGAACCAGGAGTAGATAATAAACTGCTCAACAGCCTCTCTAAAGACTTGAAATTAAATTTGCGTACTCTGGATTCTCTAGAAACTGGAGAAACAGATCCGCAGCATTATTTCAAGGCAATGAAAGCTAATTTGCAAACTTTGGAAACATCATGTAAATAGATTTGTCATTTGTCATTTGTCAGTTGTCCTTTGTCATTTGTCCTTTGTCTTTTATTTAAAGTTACTAAGCATAAACCAATGACTAATGACCAATAACCAATGCCCAATGCCCAATGCCCAATGCCCAATGCCCAATGCCCAATGACTAATGCCCAATGACCAATGACCAATGACCAATGACCAATGACCAATAACCAATGACCAATGACCAATAACCAATGACTAATGACATTCCTATTTTGAAAGTAGAAGGATTAACTGTTTATCAAGGCAGCTATCTAGCTGTTCGAGATGTTTCCTTTGAATTATTACCAGGAACAGATACAGCCATTGTTGGCCCCAATGGTGCTGGTAAAAGTACCTTGGTAAAAGCGGTTTTAGATTTGATACCTCGAAGTGCTGGGACGATTGAAATATTAGGTCGTCCAATTTCCAGATTGGGGCATTTACGCCACACGTTGGGCTATATGCCACAAAACTTTATTTTTGACCGCAGCTTTCCCATTACTGTCAGCGAATTGGTGGGACTGGGATGGACTAAGGAAGGGAAAAAAAAGAATTCATTTTTCTCCAAGCTGTGGAAACAAGACCGAGAAAAATCGGCAGCAGTAACAGAAGCTTTACGGCGAACTGATGCTTATCATTTACAGCATCAAGCTATTGGTACTCTTAGTGGCGGTCAACTGAAGCGGGTTTTATTGGCTTATTGTTTGGTAATGCCTCGGAAACTCTTGGTACTGGATGAAGCTTTTGCTGGTGTTGATGTACAAGGTGCAGCAGATTTTTACGCTTTGTTAAATGAATTAAAGCGAGAGGAAGGTTGGACAGTATTACAAGTTTCTCACGATATTGATATGGTAAATCGGCATTGCGATCGCGTGCTTTGCTTAAACCAAAGCATTGTTTGTACTGGTAAGCCAGAAATTGCCCTTTCACCGCAAAACCTGTTAGCAACCTATGGCCCAGGTTTCAGCCGCTACCAGCACCAACATTAAAAGAATTCGTAATTCGTAATTCGTAATTAAAGAATGAATTATGCCAGTAATTATAAATTTATTCAATGATTGTCAGATAACTTGGCTTGCGATCGCTAGTAGTAATGACTTGCTAGAGTTGTTACAACTTGCCTCGATACAGCGTGCGTTTATGGGTGCTGCCTTGATGGGAATACTTGGCGGGATGTTGGGTAGTTTTGTCACCTTGCGCCAGTTGTCATTTTTCAGCCACGCGGTTGGTCATGCAGCATTAGTAGGTGTGGCGTTAGGTGTGCTGCTACAAATAAATCCTACTTGGATGCTATTACCTTTTACCTTAGTTTTTGGGGTTATTGTCCTCTACTTCATCGACAAAACCGACTTAGCTAGCGATAGCATACTTAGCATCGTGCTATCTGGGGCATTAGCGATCGGTTTAATTCTCACGAGCCAAATTAAAGGATATCGTGGCAACTTGATGGCTGTACTGTTCGGGGATATTCTAGCGATCGACACCACAGATTTGATTTTGACGCTGCTAGTCCTTGTGGGAGGAAGCATATTTTTACTATCAACTCTGCGACAGCAAATTTTATTGACCCTTAACCCCGATGTCGCCCAAGTTCAAGGCGTTCCCGTTCAATTGTACCGCTACGCTTTTGTGGTCTTGCTTTCACTCGCCGTTGCTGTGGCGATTAAAGCTGTTGGTGTTTTACTGGTGAACGCCTTTTTGGTCATTCCCGCCTCCACCGCCAAACTGATGAGTCACCACTTTAGCCGCTTTCTAGTCATGTCGGTAATAGTTGGTTCCATCAGCAGCATTGCTGGCATCGTTGTCTCAGGTCTTTTCAACCTTGCTTCTGGGCCAAGTATTGTTCTTGTCCAGTTTCTCCTATTTGTAGCCGTTTTCATCTGGTTTAAGTTCAGTTTGAAAGCTGCCTAACTATTTTTCTCCAAAGACTTGCTATATTCTTTTATCTTTGCTACATTGATTAATCGTGGCTCACAAAAGCCCCAGCCGGGATAGCTCAGTTGGTAGAGCAGAGGACTGAAAATCCTCGTGTCACCGGTTCAAGTCCGGTTCCTGGCATCAGTTTCAGAGAAAAACACTTCTGACATATTGCATAAGCAAAAGAGTTGCCTGCAAGTTGTTTTTAGCTGGGGTGGAGAACGCTATTAGAATGCGTTCCTTCCCTACACCCTTAGCAAGTTGAATTTACCTATAATCAAAGATAATCAAAGAAACCGAAGCCACCGCGGTAATAGTCATGCTGTCAGAAAACCTTAAAGTCGTTGGGCTTCCAAGCACTGACGAACTAGCCTGCTCGGACGATATACCTGTGGATAATGAGGATCAAAATTTTCTGCCCAACATTCTACTGTTCCTATTAACCTCGATTTGGGCAACGCGCACCGATTGGTTTTTTGGCGTAGACATGGCAATCTACCACACGACAGGGGCTAATGCGAGAGTTCCCATAGTACCAGATGGGTTTCTGAGTTTGGGAGTCGATCGCAAAAAAGGTGGTAAATCGCGTAGAAGTTACGCTGTCTGGGAAGAAAATGAGGTAGTACCGATACTAACATTGGAGATGGTATCCCATTTCCCAGGAAGTGAATACGACGAAAAGTTAGAAATTTATCGGAAACTTGGCGTACTTTACTACATTATTTACAACCCCGAATATTGGCAACGCGATCGACACCAACCATTTGAAATTTACAAATTGGTAGAGAAAAATTATCAATTACAAATTGGCGAACCTCATTGGATGCCAGAGGTTGGTTTAGGAATTGGACGACATCAAGGTGTTATTGGTGGAATTGGTCAGGAATTTCTATCTTGGTATGACGAACAAGGAAATCGGTATTTAACGGCAGAAGAAAAAGCAGAAAAGTTTGCACAGCATTTACGTTCTCTTGGTATTGACCCCGATAATTTACCCAGCAATCCGTAAATTAGGTTTGTTTCTAGCTAAAAAGCGGGAATTTGTTAAGTAGTTGAAATCTTGTTAGCTTTTATGCTTAAAATTGCACAAGAGGTTTATTTAGCATCTACTGACAGCTAAAGTTAACCCTTTGCAGGACTCACCTAAGCAATGCTGACTGAAATTTTACCTTTCCGTTTTGAATTAGACACGATCGCGATCGCTGGAGCGAGTTTGTGGTCATTGGCGCTATATCTAGGTTTTTCCAAAGTCAATGAATGGGTAATCGAGCAACTCAATCGCTGGTTTAACTTTGCCGAGCGATCGCTTTATACCAGCGAGTCAGAATTTGAAAAGACTCGTAAAGCCAGAGAATCCCAAAACGCTTTCTACGCCTCACTGTTTAGCATTGTGCCTTTTTTGGTAGTTGGCGCTTTATTTAACTGGGGTGTAGAACTCAGTTTAGGGCCTAGTTGGGGAATCAGCTTAGGTATACTTGCGTGTATTAGTTGTGGCATTTTTGAATTGGGACGACGCAATGGCGAATCTTCGGATTAGGTGCTGGTCTTTAGAAGTTCACCAAGATTGTTCGAGAAGCTTTTTTAAGGGTGGCTTGATATCATAATACCTATTCTTGTCCTCCATAGCTTTTGAGTAGCCTAATCATTTCTTCAAAATTGATTGATTTTGCATAAGCAAGAGGAGTTTTGTCATTACGATCTTTAGCATTTATATTTGCACCCTTAGATATCAAAAATTCAGACGTTTCTAAAATATCTTTTAAATGAATACGTGCCTTACCTTCTTTAGTATTAATTTGTGCTTTATAGTGTAGTGCAGTTAAACCTTTATCATTTGTTGCATTAATATTTGCACCTTTTGCAATGAGAAGTGCAGCAATATCTTTTCTGTATGCAAAATCAAGTGGTCTTAAGCCCTCAGAACTCACATTGTTAACATCTGCGTTCATGGAAATTAGTAGTTCGACGTATACTTTACAACCAAATCCAACTGCTGTATGCAATAAAGGAAATGGCGAACCCCAAGCACCTGGGGCATATTTAGGTATCGGCTCATTAATCATCTGAGGATCTTTTTGAATATCTTTAAATAAAGATTCTATAATTTCTTTCTCTCGACATGCTTCTCTGCTTACAGGAGGAATTAATATTAATACCTTTTCTTCTTTGATAATTTCTTTTTTTGTAGCTTGCTGTTTTGCATAACTTAAATTTTTACTATATTCAGTAATTTTTTTCTGAGCGATCGCATAATTTTCGCTATTATCTGGTATAGTTCTCATCAAATTTATTGCTTCTTGCCATTTACTATAAACTAAATTCCAATCATCCTTAGATACAGATGATTGACTTATAGTAGTAGCGCTAACAGCTGCATCTAGTGCATCTTGAAAAGTATTTTTAGGCGATTCTGATGAAATTTTAGAATTATTTAGAGACAAAGATGATTCAGCTTTTGGCGAGGAAATGGGTGATTGTACTGTTAATTGCACTTTTTGTGGTGATGAACACCCAGCTAAAAAAATTACCAATAAAATACTTGTATAAGCGGGTACTAAAAAAAATCGCATCAGGATAATTGTATTTAAAGTATATATTTTAGGACTTACGCAAACTCTACGAATTCTTGGCGTTCTTCTCTACGAGACGCTGCGCGTTGGCAGAAGCCGTAGAGAAGGCGTCTTAGTGGTACCCTTGGGCAAGCCGCAAAGCGTCTACGAGAAATTAAGCTTTTTGGCTATTTTTGCGTAAGTCCTGTATTTATTACTTTCTATAATTCCCAACCGAAAGCGTAAAACAACACGGCTATACCTTTTCGATTTTTCGATTGGTTGACCATTTATCGTGACGTGTTTGTTAGTTATAAAGCCAGTTTGGGCTACATTTGGGCTTAATTTTTGTTTAAGTCCCACTATTCCAAATTCAAATTAAATTCTGCCGAACTGTTCCTACTTCCCAATTTCCTCACCAACAATCTGTGCTATCTTCTGCGCTGCACCGCTTTCACCGCGAATATTTCGGAGTTTAGCGCGCATATCGTCCAATTTTTCTGGATTCGTCAAAAAATCTAAAACCATTTCTCCAATATCTTGTGGTTGAACTTTACCCATAATTTCTGGGACTATCTCTTCTTGTGCCCAGATATTTGGCCATGCTAATAAACCTTTGCGTCTCACAAATCTCAGAAATGACCAATTAATCACCTTAGCGCATAGCGTACCGACTACTGGCAGATTTGCCAACAATCCAGGTAAACCATCCCAAGAACGCATAGCATCAAGTTGCTGCGTTGGTAGTAAAACAATCATTGGCACTCCTAAAGCACCAAGTTCAGCAGTGTTTGCACCCACCGTAGTCAAGCAGATACAGCACTGGGATAATAGGTGATATGCAGGATTTTCTTGCCACAGTTCCACAGTTAAGCCCGTTGCAGTTTTGAGCAATGCCCTGCCTTGAGCATCCTCTGGAATAATTAAAGAAGCACCGCCAAAGCCAAAGATTTCAGCAATAGAGTTCTTTTGGGGATTGGCAAAACTAGCTAAAGTTGGTAAATCCAAAGTTGGGGCTACAGGAATCACAAATCTGATTTGCGGTCTTTTTGCATGAATGTATTCGGCAATAGCTAAACATAATGGTACTCCTTGGGCTAATTTTGCTGCTTTTGAACCAGGGAGTAACCCAATCAATTCAGTCTCTTGTTCTACTTTGTGGGTTCGCCCTTGGCGTTCTCGAATAGTAGCCGTTGACGCATCTATGTCATTAGTCATTTGTCCTTTGTCGTTTGCTAAGGACAAATGACCAATGACTAATGACGAATGACTACTAGCTTCTAGCATCAAATCACCGACAACAGTGAATTTGTGAGCATATTTTGCTGGGACTTTGGCTGCTACTTCAGGTTTCATCACGCCAAAGCGATCGATCCAGTTATGCCATCTGGCTTCCCATTCGGCGTAAACAACTGTGCGGTATCCGAGCTTTTTGCCTATAATCACTGGAAAAATTTGATCGCCGCCCAAAAAAACGATAACACCGCGACTTCTCCAATCCCAATTTTCAAATGTTTTGCCCCAAAGCAAAAATTGCCAAAAATGTTCTGCTCCCTGAACTCTATCTACTTCGGGGTAAGAAAGAGCGATCGCTGCTTCTTTACCACTGGCATTTGAGCAAGGCGATAATACCACAGAAATTCTCACTACAGAACGGTCATCCCCTAGTTCTTGCCGCAACGCCTTTACTACTGGACGCACCCAGGTTGTTACTTCACCTGGGCCATTTGAAAGGATCAGAATATCTACTTGAGTCATTAGTCAAAAGGCAAATATTACCTAATTTGTTCTTATGCTATAGGTATATACTGTAGCTTGTTAATGAGATTTGATAACCTCTTTCACATTAATTTTGCATAGAGTTGGCAGTTATTTAATCGCTACCACTGTCACCTAGATTGCGACTACTGGCTTTCACCTACATTTAGTTGAGATTACCCAATCATCCAAAACTTTTAATTTTAAATACCTATTTTACTAAATAAAAATTGACCATTTCATAAAATTTAAATGTCAGTAATATTATCTAGTTTATCAAAATAATATAACGATAAACTTGATTATTATATTTTCTGTAAAATATATTTTTTGAATTTATACCATTTTTTTTAAGGCTGCGCCAAACCCTTTTAACTTATTTCTTTACTTTCTTTATTTCTTTGTATTATTTGCGTCGTTTGCGGTTCGTTTTTCTTTCTTCTTTCTTCTACTTAAAGATGGTTTAGCGCATCTTCATACAGAATTGGTATTACCCGATGGTAAGCCTATACGTACTTCGCAATACAGGTCTTTAAAGAATGGTTAGCAAAGTTTAGGGTATTGACAATCGCAGCGATGGGTAACAATCATAGCTGCGATTATTAATAATTTTTTGGGCAATCTAAATATAGCCCTTTTTTTTGCTTATCAAACCCATTATTTAGAGGGTGAACCCTGCGATCAAAGGCAATTCCAGCCCATCTGACATTAAAATGTATTCTTCACGCAATTTACTGATCCGATTTATTCTTGGCGGCACTACTCTTCTTGTGAGTATTTCTGCTTATTTTAGCTATCAAGCTGCTCGGAAAATAACGCTACAAGACTTGAGAGGAAAAGCTTTTTTAGAGGTACAGAGAGGAGTTGATGAAATTGAGGAGTGGTTACATATTCGCAAAGTCGAGGTACAAACCCTTGCTCATACTTCAACTGTACGCTCCTTAAACTGGTCTATAGCAGAACCTTATTTAAAGTCAGAAGTTGAGCGGATCGATGAATTTTTCTTTTTCCAAATAGTTACCCCGGATGGTTCGTATTTTAATACTAAGATTGGTCGGTCAAATAAGAATATTAAGGATCGAAACTACTTTCAAAAAGCATTAGCGGGAAAAAGCAACATTTCCGATCCCTTTATCAGCCGTTCCACAGGTATTCCTTTAATTGCGATCGCCACTCCAATCTGGTCTGATTCTCCTACCAATCGTTCACCGATTGGGGTTTTCCACGGCAATGTTAAAGTCGATCGCATTGCAAAGGTGGTTAACTCGTTGCGCTACGGCAAGAACAGCTATGCATTCGCCCTCAACTCCCAAGGAGAAGCGATCGTCTATCCCAACTCAACCTTAATGTCAACGTTAGAAAAACCTGCACCCAGCCTGCTGAAAATTCCAGATCGGAATTTAAATGCGATCGCGCAGCAGATGGTAAAAAAACAACAGGGAATTCAGTTGATGGAAATTGACGGCACTAAAAAGTATGTTGCTTATGTGCCGTTGCGAGAAGCTAATTGGTCTGTGGCTTTGGTAATTCCGCGCCAAAACATTGAATCTCGGCTACAATTCCTCGATCTGATCGCCCTAATTGTGGGCGGATTGACAGCGATTATCGTCACTGTCTTGTGGCAGGTACAAGCTTTTGAACAAGCTCAACTGAAAAAATCTAAAGCAGCGGCTGATACCGCAAACCGGGCTAAGAGCGAATTTTTAGCCAACATGAGCCATGAACTGCGAACGCCCTTGAATGGTATTTTGGGTTGCGCTCAAATTTTGCTGCGTTCCAAAGCTTTGCCAGAGTCAGAGCAATATCATGTAAACATTATTGAACAGTGTGGCTCTCATCTACTGACTTTAATTAATGACATTTTGGATCTTTCCAAAATTGAAGCGCGAAAACTAGAACTGAATCCTCAAGATGTGCATTTTCCGTCTTTTTTACAGGGTATTGTCGAAATTTGCCAGATTCGGGCAGAACAAAAAGGCATTTTGTTTGTCTATGAACCCACAAGCAACTTACCCACAGGGGTTCATGTCGATGTCAAAAGGTTACGTCAGGTTCTTTTGAATCTGCTAGGAAATGCCATTAAATTTACCGATGAGGGTAAAGTTAGCTTCGAGGTTGAGGTAATCGATCGACTGACTGCTGATGAACAGACAGAGAAATATCGCATTCACTTTAGTGTAAAAGATACAGGAATTGGCATAACTCCAACTCAATTAGGCAGCATTTTTTTGCCATTTGAACAAGTAGGTGCAAAAAAGCATCAGATAGAAGGGACGGGGCTGGGTTTAGCTATTACTCGGCAGTTGGTGCAGATGATGGGTAGCGATATCCAGGTTAAAAGTGAGATCGGTCAGGGTAGTACTTTCTGGTTTGAAATTGCGATCGCCCAAGCCAGCGAATGGGTACAGTCTGCGATGGCTGTATCCAAAGGACAAATCATGGGCTTTGCAGGTAGTCCCCGCACCATCTTGATGGTGGACGATCGCTGGGAGAATCGCACAGTAATTACAAATTTACTGCAACCATTGGGTTTCAAGGTGGTTGAAGCCAGCAACGGTAAAGAAGGTTTAGAAAAAGCGATCGCCCTGAAACCAGACCTGGTAATTACAGATTTGCTAATGCCAGAAATGGATGGGTTTGAATTGATTAAACACCTGCGTCATACCCCAGATATCCACGATGTCAAGATTATCGTCTCTTCTGCTAGTGTCTTTGAAGCCGACCAACATCGCAGTCTGCAAGCAGGAGGTGACACCTTTTTGAGCAAACCTGTACAGGCAGATGAATTACTGCATCAATTAGAGTGCAATTTAGGTTTGACATGGATTTACCAGCAATCTGAGGAACAAAAAATCAATTCTTCGCCTACAACACTTGATACACCAGATAAATTGACTCCTCCTTCCCCTGATGTCTTGCAAGAACTGATGAATTTAGCTAGTAAAGGTAACTTCAATGACATTTTAAAATGGGCAGATAAACTAGAGGAAACAGACGCAAAATTTGCTCCCTTTGCTAACCAATTGCGGCAGTTAGCGAGGCAGTTTGATGAAGATTTAATCCTTAATTTTTTGAGTGAAAATTCAAAGGATTAATTTTCCTAAATTTATTTATGGGGATTTTATGCCGTGAATTTTGAATTGGGAGTGTTCTCCTTTAACGTTTTGCAAAGAAGCAACGTGAATCAATATAGGATAGAAATTTTATGACAGTAACTATAGGCGATCAAAAAAATTCCCTAAATAGCAATCCTAGTAGAGGAATTATTTTAGTCGTGGACGATAACCCTGCCAACTTACAAGTTTTATCGAGCTTTTTGGATCAGTCTAGCTTTGAAGTTTGGGCAGCTCGCAGTGGTGAAAAAGCCATTCAGAGATTAGACAATGATAATTTACCTGATTTAATCTTGCTTGATATCATGATGCCGGGTATAGATGGGTTTGAAACTTGTAAATACCTCAAAAGTGAAAGCAATCCCCGTATTCGGGATATTCCGATCATTTTTATGACTGCTCTTTCAGATACTGCTGACAAGGTTAAAGGATTGCAATTAGGAGCCGTAGATTATATTACTAAACCTTTTCAGTATGAAGAAGTATTGGTGCGAATAGAGCACCAACTGAAACTGAGAAATTTGACGAAAACCTTGATTGACAAAAACGCCGAATTACAACAGATTCAAACCCAACTGATTCAAGCAGAAAAGGTCGCAACTTTGGGTCAAATGACAGCAGGAATTGCCCATGAAGTAAATAATCCCATCAATTTTATTGCTGGCAACTTGAATTTTATTGAAGAGTATTTCCAAGAGGTTGTTAATTTGCTCGAACTATATCAAAAGTATATACCCGATCCCCCGGATGAAATTCAAAATGCTATTAAAACAAAAGATATCAATTATTTGTTAAATGATTTATCCAAAATTATTCAATCTATGCAAATAGGTACAGATCGCGTTACAGAAATTGTGTCATCCTTGAATAAGTTCTCTCGACACGGAGAAGCAGGAAAAAAACTGGCTAACCTGCATGAAGGTTTAGAAACTACACTACTCATTCTTGGACATCGACTTAAAGCAAATGCTCATCGTCCAGCAATTAAATTAATCAAAGAATATGGACAATTACCACTTGTTGAGTGCTATCTAGGCGAACTAAATCAGGTTTTTATGAATTTGATTGGTAATAGTATCGATGCAATTGAAGAAATCCAAAAAAATCAATATTTTGATGAAAACTTTCGACATATTGGGATGATTTGGATTAAAACTGAAGCAATTGGAGAGCGAGTTATTCTCAAAATTGCAGACAATGGCTCAGGAATCAGTGAAGCAAACCGGACAAAGATATTTGAGGCTTTTTATACTACAAAAGTTATCGGGAAAGGAACAGGATTAGGTTTATCTATTGCTTACCAAATTGTAGTTAACAATCACCACGGTAAGCTAAATTGTCATTCAACACCAGGTGAGGGTACCGAGTTTGTGATTGAATTACCTATACGATAAATTAGAATCCTAACAAGCTCAATTACTACCAGATAAAAAAGCAAACTCTCGTTTAATATTCCAGCGCTTCCCGTCGTGAAGCAGCAAGGTTAATTTGTCAGCAGTAAACTCAAAATGCAACTGACGATTTTCAAATTCTGGCCAAGCAGCTTTAAAATTCTGCTTTGTTAAATCCCGAAATGCAACCGTTAAATGGGGGGAAAAAGGGCGGGTTTTAGAAACTTTATCAACAATTCTCAAGTTGCTTTCTGTATAAGCCATTAAATCAGCTTGCAAAGTTAAAAGTTCTTGACTTTTGACGAGATTAATGTATATGACACGAGGTACAAAGGCATCAAACCCTTTAAGTGTAATTGCTACTGGCTGTTGTTCACTGGCAAACTCCTTCAAGGATGCTTCTAATAGTGGCAAGTTATCATCTGCCCATTCAAAGGGCGGTTGCAGGGTAATATGAGGCGGAGACTTTAGCGCCCCGCTACTAGCATAGCGATCGGCAAAGTACTGCTTAATCTCGTTGGCGTAGTCTTGAATCTCTTGCGGTGGTAGGAGGGCAACAAAAAAGCGGCTCATTCAATTTTAGATTTTGGATTTGAGATTTTGGATTATGAAATCATTGCTGTTGAGTATTGAACGGCAAACGCTCAAAGGATATTACAGATATAGCGGTGCGTTAGGCTAAAGCTATAGCGCACTTCACTTAAAATTTATTGTATTTGATACTCTGAATCAGCACTGGGTACTTTACGTAAGCTGTCTGTTGTAACTGGAGTTAAGAAACCAATGCCGTGGTTTGTAAAAATTGAAGAAGGGAAAGTCGATAAACCTACCTTTGACCAATATGTACCTGCTCACAAAGCCTACATTCGGGAATTAATTACTAAAGGACACAAAGCGCGAACAGGCTATTGGGTAGAGCAAAGAGGTGGAATGTTACTGTTTGAGGCAGCCTCAAAGGAGGAAGCAGAAGCGATTGTAGCTGATGACCCCTTGGTAAAACACGGTTGCGTCAACTATCAGCTTTATGAATGGCGAATTGTTATGGAATGACACACACTTACTGAATTTTCATGTTATGTTTATATAAGACCTGGATCTATGCGATCGCAACACCCAAATCTTGTCAGAACCGGAAGGTAGCAGCAACACGGGAGGCTTGTGGTAGGCGTAGTCTCCGGGTCGCCCTATTTTTAGGAGCGGTCAGCAACCATGCCTGGTTTTGGAGATATTGTTCAAAAAGCTTTTTACCTCGGTGTTGGATTAGCTTCTTACGCGGGTGAGAAAGCAGGGGGAAAATTAGCCGAAGTGCGATCGCAAGTCCAAAAACTGGCAGATGAAATGGTGGCAAAGGGCGAAATGAACACAGAAGAAGCCCGCCGCTTCGTTGAGGACATGATGAAGCAAGCCCAACAAGCCCAACCATCTGTTGAAACCTCACCAGAAACGCCCCCTTCTCAACCTCGCCGCATTGAAATTTTAGAGGAAGATGAAGAGCCAACGGTCAAAGAGGCGTCAAATGATGAGAATGTAGATAAATTGCGCGATGAAGTGCTAAAACTGCAAGATGAGTTAAAACGATTGCAACGCGATCGATAAAAAGCATTCATTCTTTGAGCGCAATAAATATAACTAATAAGTGGCATTTTGACATGACACTTTGGATAAAAACTTGATAAGATACATTGCCTAGTGTGTATTTTAGTGCGTCAAGCCAGATAGCACAAAGCGTCCTGTTTATAGCCTGCAAAGGTGTCAAGTTTATGGAACAGTGGCAAAAAGATTTAGTAGAAATCGTCGAAACAGTAGCTGATGAAGTAGAGCGCTTCTTCCTGGGAATGAGTGAAGTGGTAGACGCATTTTTTGAGCTAACGGAAGAAGTCAGCGAGCAAGTACATAATAATATTGTTACTGAAGTCGATCAGTATCTACAGGATTTGGCTGAACCGATGTTAGAAGCTTACTGGGAACTGGAAGACATGGTAGCAGATGTAGATCCGGGTTTTCCTTATTCAGTTGAACCTACATCTGAAAAAAATCCTGCCTGTATTGGTTGTAGTCATTACCACGGTCAAGTTTATGGTGGTAATTTATTAGTTTGTGCTATGCATCCCCACGGGTGCGAAGATGAGAATTGTCCAGACTGGGAGAAGGAAGAGTATTGAGGGGGAGTTGGTAGTTAGGAGTTTGGAGTTTGGAGTTTGGAGTTAACAAGCTACAAAATTACTAAAAGGACGTAAAGATAAGTAGAATAACTAATGACAAATGACAAATGACAAATGACAAACCAAGAAATGAAGTATGGCGAACGCGACATTGCCGAAGGTAAACTAATTACTTTTCCCAATCCGCGTGTGGGTAGGCGATATGACATTAACATTACTTTGCCGGAATTTACTTGTAAATGTCCATTTTCCGGTTATCCTGACTTTGCGACAATTTATGTTAGCTATGTGCCTGATGAACGGGTAGTGGAATTAAAGGCACTCAAACTTTATATTAATAGTTACCGCGATCGCTACATTTCCCACGAAGAATCTGCCAATCAAATTTTAGATGATTTTGTAGCTGCTTGCGATCCGTTGGAAGTCATTGTGAAAGCAGATTTTACGCCTCGCGGCAATGTACATACTGTGATTGAAGTGCGTCATCACAAGTACCCATAATGAAACCTTTGGCTTTTAGAGAGGACTTTAGTCCTTTTTACAAGACGCTACGTGATACAAAATCAGGACTGAAATCCTGACTAGAAATATTTTTGAAGGAAGGTTGATTAACTGGACAGGATATATATAAGTAAGTGGGCGGCAAAATTTACAAGTATGTAACGTCAAGTTAACTAAAGCGATTAGAGTTAAATTTTACACGTTTTGTACTGTAATCTCCTTTTTCTCCCTTAGCTTCAATTTAAATATTCGTTCTTATTAGTTTTCTTGTACTATTTTATTTACATTTTGTTGATGTTCTGTGACAGTTGGGGTGCGGAATGTGGGTTCAAAGCATCCGTTATATCATGTCCGGATGATCGCTTACGATAAAGCTAGGAAGTAAAAATATGA
>NZ_JAVRCC020000060.1:0-44172 GCF_034530975.2 Nostoc sp. DedQUE07
ATTGCTGTTTACGCTGCTTGATTGAATTAAAAATGGATAAAGTCGAGCTAAGGTAGCATAGGCGTGCTACCTTACTAAAAACGAATGTTAACCTTCTTTGATCGCAATCGCTGCTTGATAGCGACCTAGTGCGATTAAAGGAAAGTATTGTTGATACAGATGATACTTGAGATAAAAATGGCAAGGGAAACCAGTACCTGTAAAGTCTGCCTCAAACCAAGTACCATCTGGCTTTTGAGTTGCCACCAAATATCCAATTCCCCGCTCGATCGCATCAAGAGCTAATTTACCTGTTGCTTCACCTGCTGCTATCAACCCAATTAAAGCCCAAGCAGTTTGAGATGCAGTACTATTTCCTTTGCCTTTGAGACTGGGATCGTTGTAACTACGGCAAGTCTCGCCCCAACCACCATCTGGGTTTTGACATCCAACTAACCAAGCTGCTCCCCGTTCTATACTGAGTTTGTGTCTTTGAGGATCGATTAACGCCAAAGCTGACAAAACGCCACTGGTGCCGTAAATATAATTTACACCCCAACGACCAAACCAACAGCCTTCGGTTTCTTGTTCGCGCAAAAGATAAGTAAGCGATCGCTCCAAATTATCACTATCAATTGACAAATCACAAGCACCCAGCATTTCTAGTACCCTAGCGGTAACATCTGCGGTGTTTGGATCGATCATCGCTTTCAAATCGCCATAAGGGATGGAATTAAGCCAATCTTGGTCATTATCCAAATCAAAAGCAGCCCAACCGCCTGGTTTACATTGCATAGATGCAATCCAGTTTAAGGCACGAGCGATCGCAGCCTGCTTGATTTTTTCATTCGGGAGTTTCGCCAAATGTAGTGCCATCACCACCACCGCCGAGTCGTCTACATCGGGATAAAAGCGATTCTCAAACTCAAAAGCCCAAGCCCCTGGTTTTCCTTGGCGATTTTTGACAGCCCAATCTCCGTAATCTAAAATTTGTTTTTGCAACAACCATTCGCCAGCTTTTACCACGACAGGATGATCTGGTGCAAAGCCAGATTCTATCAAAGCACGCATCGCCCAAGCTGTATCCCAGACGGGTGAAACACAAGGCTGAACTCGATAACTATCCTCTGTTTCAATGGCAAAGTTATCAATTGCTTGCAAACCTCGTTCCACAATCGGGTCGTTTGTGTCATAATCCAGACACCGCAAAGCCAGCATGGAATTCAACATCGCTGGAATAATTCCGCCCCAGTCACCTGTAGCTTCTTGGCGCTCTAAAATCCATTTTTCGGCGGCTTTGATGCCTTCTTCACGAAAGGGTACTAAATTCAGGCTTTCTGCCAACTTAAAACCTTTATCGAGAGTGAGGAATAAATCCGTCCAATCGCCACTTTCAGGTAATTCCCACTGGACTCGATCGATACCTTCAGCGTATAGCTCATCTAGGTTGATAGCTGAGTCGGTGAGATAAACAGGTTTGCGATCGCATACAATCAGTAATGGTACTGTACTAGAACGTGCCCAGCTAGACATCTCGTAGATATTGACAGGGAAAGCTTTTGGCAACAGCATTATCCAAGGTGGTAGTGAGGGAATACCGCGCCAGTTGTAGCAGCCAATCAAGGCTAGGTGCAACTTGGTAAAAATCCGAGTTTTGCCGATCCCACCCCGTTGAAGAATAAAAGCTTGCGCCCGAATCATCGCCGGATCGGTTGCTGGTACACCTAGCAATCTTAGAGCCATGTAGGCTTCAACCGAAGTGCTAAGTTCTCCGCCATCACCGTAGTAAAGTTCCCAGCCGCCATGCTCTCGTTGCTGTTGACGCAAATATGTTTCAACTTTGTGTAAAGGTCTGGTTTGGTCTGTTCCCCAAATTTTATGCAGGAGGACGACTTCAGCAGTGATGGTGACATTAGACTCCAACTCTGCCCACCAGTAACCTGCGGGATTTTGAATTGAAAGCAGATATTCTTGGCTAGCTGCGATCGCATCTGCAACTTTATTGACTTTTACCCTGTCTTGTGTTTGCATGAAAAACTATTTAACCTCAACACCCAACACTAGATATGAACGCGGTCTTACAGCAAAAAAATTTTTTTTCCTCTATCAATAGACATAGTATTCTGTCTGAGTCACTGATAATTTGCAATAGGTCATGGATGTAATTGTATTAGGATTGATGCTCTTATCGTTGACAATTTGGTTAGTATTACTGGGTTTTTGGGGACAGTTTTGGCGAACAGATCAGCAATTAGAGTTTACAGAAACTCAGCTAGAATCGTTACCTGTGGTTTGTGCGGTCGTTCCAGCGCGTAACGAAGCTGAGTTAATACCAACTAGTTTGCGATCGCTCCTACTCCAAGATTATCCTGGTTCTTTCAACGTGTTTTTGGTAGACGATCGCAGCACAGACCGGACAGCAAACTTTGCCGAAGGAGTTGCACACGCTGTTGGGAAACCTCAGCAATTGCATATTATTTCTGGCGCCTCACTACCTCCTGGTTGGTCGGGTAAACTTTGGGCAGTTGAGCAAGGTATAAAAAGTGCGAGTTTATTAGCACCTGACTATTTTTTGCTGACTGACGCAGATATCGAACACGATCCTGGTAATCTCCGCCGACTCGTGAAGAAAGCTGTGCAGGAAGATTTAGACTTGGTTTCGGTAATGGTGCGACTCAGGTGTGAGAGCTTTTGGGAAAAACTTTTGATTCCAGCTTTCGTCTTTTTCTTCCAAAAACTCTATCCTTTTCGCTGGGTGAATAATCCCAACAATCCCACAGCCGCCGCCGCCGGGGGATCTATTTTGATTCGTAGAGAAGCTTTAGAGCGAATCGGGGGAATTCAAGTGATTCGTCAAGCTTTAATTGACGATTGCGCCCTGGCTAAAGCTGTTAAGAAGAGTGGGGGACAAGGGGACAAGGGGACAAGGGGACAAGGGGACAGGAAGATTAACTCAATGCCCAGTCAAGGTCGTATCTGGCTGGGATTGAGTGGCTTGACTCGAAGCTTGCGCCCTTATGACTCGCTAGCGACGATTTGGGATATGGTTGCTCGTACTGCCTATACCCAACTGAATTATTCTCCATTAATATTATTGGGAACTTTGGTGGGAATGCCTCTGATTTATTTAACCCCACCTGTATGTGTGATTCTCGGTGCAGTTTCGAGTAATTGGGCGATCGCACTTACAGGTATATTAGGATGGCTATTAATGACTTTCGCTTACTACCCGACAATCCGCTTTTATAAATGTTCTGTCTGGTTCGCTTTTAGTTTACCTGCGATCGCTTTTCTCTATACTTTAATGACTCTAGACTCAGCACTCCGTCATTGGCAAGGGCGCGGCGGCGCTTGGAAAGGAAGAGTTTATCCCAGTTCGGATAATTTATAGCTAAAATAAAATTGAGATTAGAAAATTCGGTAGTGCTAATCTAAAGTTAAAGTAAGCCTAAAGTGGTTGATTAAAAGAACTATGACAACCGCAACACCAACAATTAATCCTGTTACTGTCCCCAAAAAGCTGCCTTTTCTGGAGTCGATTTGTTGGCAGACTGCCGATGTGTATCGGTTTACTTCAGAACAAATGCTGAGTCGCTACGAGCGTGGTTGGCAATATCGCAATCTATTTAACAATCTTGAAGGCGAAGAACTCAATTTTCTTCAGGAACTTGCCAGACGCTATAAATCCTGGTTGCAAGTTTGTTTATGACCTTCAGGTTAGAACACCATAATCAAATTCTCACAGTTCTTGAATCCTTAGATTCGGACATACTTAAGAAGGGTTCTGCTTACTTTGGTGGCGGAACCCTTCTTGCATTTGAGTTTGAAGAATATCGTTGGAGTAAGGACGTTGATTTTATCGCTTCTGTTGGTACAGAAGGCTACAAATACCTACGGGAAGTGGTATTTGAGGGTGGGCATGAAGCATTATTTCGAGATTTAAGTAAAATCCAAGTTGGACGTAGTACAACTGACCAATATGGAATTCGGATGATCGTTTTTGTGGATGATGTGCCGATTAAAACGGAAATTATTGCCGAAACTCGTTTTCAACTAGACCCACCAAGATATCCAAAGTGGTCAGTCGTTCCTTGCTTAAGCTTCAATGACTGTTTTACCTCTAAGCTGCTGTCAAATTCTGACCGTTACGCCGATGATAGCGTAGAGGCAAGAGATTTAATCGATTTAGCTGTTCTCAGGCTGCGATCGCCAATACCTCAAGTATCAATTGAGAAGGCTGAAAAAGCTTATCAGGTTATGCGCCCTTTGAAAAGAGCGATCGCACTTTTTCAAGGAAGACCAGATTACAGGGAAAAATGCTTTCTTGGTCTGCAAGTCGATCGACCTCAGATACCCAAAATTATCGACGGTATTGATTTGCTATCTACAGATTTAGGTTTATCCCACACTCCAAGGACTTTTCGAGAACAACATGATATCTTGGCTGATTTAGAAACACAAATTGAAAAACGAGCAGATTCTTAAACAAATAGCGATCGCCCAATGCCCAATGCCCCATGCCCCATGCCCAATGCCCCATGCCCCTAAATCCTTGAAGCTGTTTGTTTAGAACTGGCGGGTTCAACAGGTAATGGTTGAGCAGCTTTCAATACCACATCCAATAACCCTGGAAACAGCATCTCTAAATCTTCACGCCGCAGGATGTTAATATGCTGTGTCCCTTCTTTGCGTGTCAAGACTATCCCCGACTCCCGCAAAATCTTAAAGTGGTTGGACATAGTTGATTTGGCGATCGCAAAATCAAACTTCGCACAGCATTGTTCCCCCTCACTCGCTAACAGCCGCACAATCTCTAGCCGCACCGGATCGCCCAATGCATACAACACGCCTGGTAAAGAAATATTTTTTCTATCTGGATGATAAAGGAATCTCATAGTTGCATTATCTCATCAGGTGGCATATATTTTTATTATTCGATATTATCGAATTATAGAATTAAGTAGGAAGGCAATTTATGTCATCCATTACAAACGTCACAGAAGCCACATTCAAGCAAGAAGTCTTGGAAAGTGAAATTCCGGTATTAGTAGACTTTTGGGCACCGTGGTGCGGCCCTTGCCGGATGGTGGGCCCAGTCGTCGATGAAGTTGCTGTTGAATACGAAGGACAGGTGAAATTTGTGAAGTTGAACACAGATCAAAATCCTACTGTCGCTAGCCACTATGGAATTCGCAGCATTCCGACATTGATGGTTTTTAAAGGAGGTCGCCAGGTTGATACTGTCGTCGGGGCGGTTCCAAAAACTACCTTGAATAAGACCTTAGCACAGCATCTTTAATTTAAGTTAAGGGGATTAGGGACTGGGGACTGGGGACTGGGGACTGAGGATTGGGGAGAGACTTGTTGAATATTCTTTGTCCCCCTTCCTTGTTCTTCTAAAGTTCTGAGCGCCGACTTCCGGCGCTTAGACCTTTGTGCTTGTCCCCCTCGCATTCTCCCCTGTCCCCAGTACCCAATCCCCAATCCCAGATCATTTTGTTTCAAATAACGGGGAAAGAGCGAAATGGACTTGAAATTGCATGGTAAATCTGCACTGGTCAGTGGCTCAACCGCAGGTATTGGTTTGGCCATCGCTCTTGGGCTAGCTCAAGAGGGTGCATCAGTAATTGTCAACGGTCGGTCTGAAGAACGAGTAGCTCAAGCGATCGCTAAAATTAAGCATTCTACACCCGACGCAAAAGTTTCTGGTGTTGTTGCTGACACAGCCACTGCATCAGGGATAGAGAAACTCATTCAAGAGGTTCCTCACGTTGATATACTCATAAACAATGTGGGTATTTATGAGGTAAAAAGCTTCTTTGATATTACTGATGAAGACTGGTTAAAGATATTTGAGGTTAACGTTCTCAGTGGAGTTCGTTTGAGTCGGCAATATCTGCAAAAGCAGCTAGAGCAAAACTGGGGGCGGATAATTTTTATCTCCAGCGAATCTGCTATTCAGATCCCAGTGGAAATGATTCACTACGGCACAACTAAGACGGCACAACTTGCCATTGCCAGAGGTTTAGCCGAAATGACTGTGGGGACTGGAGTTACAGTAAACTCTGTCCTCCCAGGGCCAACTCGTTCCGAAGGAGTTGAAGATTTTATCACCAACCTGGCACAGGAACGCGGTATTACTCGCGCTGACGTTGAGGCGGAGTTTTTTCAAAATGTGCGTCCAAGTTCCTTAATCAAACGCTTTGCAACTAATGAAGAAGTAGCAGCGATCGTAGTTTACCTTTCTAGTCCCGTAGCATCGGCAACTAATGGTGCAGCTTTGCGGGTAGATGGTGGCGTTATTCGATCGATTGTTTAGTGTGTGGGATTAGGGACTGGGGACTGGGGAATGGGGACTGGGGAAGAGTTACCAATGCCCAATGCCCAATGTCCAATGACTAAAATAATTTGGAGATATAACCAATGACTACTGAGATCGACTTATTCTCTCCTTACCAATTAGGAAATCTGGAATTACCTAACCGGATAGTGATGGCACCCTTAACCCGAAACCGGGCAGGTGAAGAAAACGTACCACACCAATTAAATGCTACTTACTACGTCCAACGTGCTTCCGCCGGACTGATTATTTCTGAAGCAACACAGGTAACTCCTGAAGGACAAGGCTATCCCGCGACACCAGGAATTCATTCACCAGAACAGGTGGAGGGATGGAAGTTAGTAACCGATGCCGTACATCAGCACGGCGGCAGAATTTTTCTGCAACTATGGCACGTAGGCAGGATTTCTCACCCTGATTTACAACCGAATGGAGTTTTACCTGTGGCACCTTCTGCTATTGCTCCTAAAGGTGATGCCTCAACTTATGAGGGGCCAAAACCCTTTGTTACTCCCCGTGCTTTAGAAACTTCGGAAATACCCCAGATAGTTGAACAGTACCGTCAGGGAGCCGCAAATGCCTTAGCAGCTGGGTTTGATGGAGTAGAAATTCATGCAGCTAATGGTTATTTAATAGATCAGTTTCTCCGGGATGGCACGAATCAACGCACAGATAAATACGGGGGTTCGATTGAGAATCGCGCCCGATTTCTGTTAGAAGTGACAGAGGCGGTAACTAGTGTGTGGGATTCTAATCGAGTTGGGGTGCGTTTCTCTCCCAGTGGGACTTTTAACGATATGCATGACTCCAATCCCCTGGAGACATTTGGTTATGCGGCTCAAGCCTTGAACCAGTTTAATTTGGCATATCTGCATATTTATGAAGCAACAGAAGCAGACATCAGACATGCCGGGATAATTGTACCCACTAGCCATATACGCGATCGCTTTACAGGTACACTGATCGTCAATGGTGGTTATACCCGTGAAAAAGGCGATGCAGTACTGGCAAATAAAGCAGCAGATTTAGTTGCCTTTGGCACATTATTTATATCAAATCCCGATTTACCCCGACGCTTGGCTTTGAATGCACCACTAAATGAACCAAATCAAGCAAGCTTTTATGGCGGCGGTGAAGAAGGATATACAGACTATCCATTTTGGTCGCCTGCTAACGAGCAGATGGTCAATGCCTAATTCCAATTCGTAATTCGTAATTAAGAAAGTCAGGTAGGGTCAGGGTTTCGGGGTTTGAATCTGTTGCCAGATTTTAGAGAATTGGTATAATTCTTCTCATCTAAATAATTAAAACCCACTTTCTGCACTCTAAAGTATCAAATCAAACTGAGGATTTTTAGATTTTTCCCAGATACAACATCAGTAAAATGATTGTAAAAATTGGTTGTGAACTATGAAAGATACTTTAGATGCAGCAAAAATCAAAGAACGCGTTAACGATTGGCTAGCTGCGTTTAGTCCAGGCAACAAATCCTTTGATTTTTCTCTTTTAGACAATCTCTACTGGCAAGATGAACAATTCCTCGCCTTCGATACCCTCTCACCCCAGACCACTCGAATTCAAGGATGGCAATCCTACGAGGAAATATGGAAGCCGTTCATGACAGCAATAACCCAGTGGCAAGTTAAATCAGTTGGGGATATTCAGATATTTCCAGGTGATAACATTACCGTCTCTGCTTTGATCTTCCACAGTACAGCAACCACCATAGGGAATGAGGCGGTTGGAATTACGGCTCATGCGACACTTGTATGGGAAAAGCGAGAGGGACAATGGCGCATTATCCACGAGCATATCTCTAACCCAGTTAACATTGCCAATTAGAGAGGAACATATTTGGATTGTCCTGCTCTTTAGAGCTTTTAATCACTTGAGATATAAAATCCGAAACCCTCTTATAATCCAACTATCAGGAGAATATCATGAGTTCCATCATCCAAACCCAACCTTTAGATGTACCCAGTGCGATCGCTCAACGTCGTTCTATCAAAACTTTTAAAACAGACCCCATCGCCCCAGAACTGCTCAAGCAACTGGTAGAGTTAACCGTGGCTGCACCCAGCAGCTATAATCTCCAGGACTGGCAAATTATTCTTGTGCAAGATGAAGCGCAAAAGGCAGCACTGTCAGCAGCATCTTTTAATCAACAGCAAATTGTTCAAGCACCTGTAACCTTCGTTTTTGCCGCCGATCCTAACGCAGGCGAAAAAAACTTGGCCCCAATTATAGAGCAAGGACTGGAAACTGGGGCATGGAATGAAGGCACAGTAAACTACTTTAAAACCGCCGTTCCGCAATTTCAAGCAACGCTAGGCGAGAAGCGACGCGAATATGCGATCAAAGATGCGATCATTGCCGCTACCCATTTGGTGCTAGCGGCAGAAAGTCTAGGATTGTCCACTTGTTTTATGAACGGTTGGATTGAGGATCGAGTAAAACAAGTGATTGGTGCAGGAGATAATCCAGATTTAGCGATCGCTGTTTTAGTTCCTGTGGGTTATGCAGCCGAACCACGCTTAAATCCAGGTCGTTTGCCATTCTCTTCTAACGTGTCTGTAGACAGAATTGGCAACCCTTATGCAGGGTAGTTCTCTCTAAATTGGCAATGGAAAATGGGGAATAGAGAATGAGTCTTTGATACTCGCCGACGAGTGTTTGATACTCATGAATGAGTCTTTTATACTCGCCGACGAGTCTTTGATACTCGCCGACGAGTGTTTGATACTCATGAATGAGTCTTTAATACTCGCCGACGAGTCTTTTATACTCGCCAACGAGTCTTTTATACTCGCCAACGAGTCTTTTATACTCGTGAATGAGTCTTTTATACTCGCCGACGAGTCTTTTATACTCGTGAATGAGTCTTTTATACTCGCCGACGAGTCTTTGATACTCGTGAATGAGTCTTTGAACTCCACTCCCCTGCTCCCCTGCCCCCTGCTCCCTGCTCCCCACTCCCCCCTCCAAACCATGTCCTTACCCTCCTTCCTAGCGCGTCGTTCGTTCCACTATGCTTGGATCGTCGCGGGTTTAACATTCCTAGCCTTGCTGGTGGCAGCCGGAATCCGCTCTGCTCCTGGAGTTTTTATAGTGCCTCTCGAACAAGAGTTTGGCTGGAGTAGAGCGACTATATCTTTGGCAATCTCCATTAACTTAGTACTTTACGGATTAATTGGCCCTTTTGCTGCCACAGTTATGGAGCGAATCGGCATTCGTCGGATGATGGTATTCTCACTTGCCATCATCGCGCTTGGTGTCGGTTTAACCACTTTGATGTCAGCTTCTTGGCAACTAGTTTTGCTGTGGGGTGTAGTTGTCGGTTCTGGTAGCGGAGTTATTGCCCTGGTTTTGGGTGCTATTGTCGTCAATCGCTGGTTTTTGGAAAAGCGGGGTCTAGTTCTGGGCATCTTAACCGCCAGTACAGCTACGGGGCAACTAGTGTTTCTGCCGATGTTGGCCTCAGTAGCCGATCGCTTTGGCTGGCGAACTGCGGCTCTGGCTCTGACTGGTGCAGCACTTCTAATTATTCCAGCGATCGCAGTCTTTATGCGCGATCGCCCGGCAGATGTTGGTTTGCGAGCCTTTGGCGACAACAGCGAAACTGTAGAAGTGTTACAGCCTAGAGCAAATTCCATTGCCTCCACCCTTAACGCCCTTTGGCTGGGAATGCGTAATCGAGACTTCTGGCTGTTATTCGGTAGCTTTTTTATCTGTGGCGCAAGTACAAATGGGTTAATTGGAACTCATCTAATTCCTGCTTGTATTGACCACAGTATCCCTGAAGTCAATGCTGCTGGGCTTTTGGCAATTATGGGACTATTCGATTTTTTTGGAACTACTATGTCCGGTTGGCTATCTGACCGTTGGAATAATCGCTACTTATTGTTTTGGTACTACGGACTGCGGGGTTTATCTTTGATTTTCTTGCCCTTCAGTTTCAACTTTTCCTTCTATGGACTTTCCATTTTTGCCGTCTTCTATGGACTTGATTGGATTGCCACCGTACCACCAACAGTCCGTCTTGTTGCCAACGCCTTCGGTAAAGAAAATGTCGGCGTGATGTTCGGTTGGATTGTCGCCGGACACCAGGTTGGTGCAGCGACAGCTGCATTCGGAGCCGGAGTCTTGAGAACTTGGACGGGTAGTTATTTACAAGCGTTTATTTTATCAGGCGTTCTCTGTCTGATTGCCGCAGTTTGTGTACTGCAAATTGGTCAAACTCCCACTAAGGATAATTATCTCGTAGAAAAGAATTCGTAGAGTGTGCGTAAGTATTAGGATACAGCAACATTTTTGAGGATAGTCATCGGCCCTTGGGTTTTGAGAATCTCCATTTCTGCTGCGTTTCGCACCAGCAGCGCACCAGCGAATCCTAATGAATTCACAGAGATAGATTGGAAATGCTCTTGCGATCGCGGTACGATTAACATCCATTCTCGTGTCGCTAACAAATTGTAAGCACCAGATTGCTTGTCATCTAAACCGACAGCGTGACGCAAAGTGTGATAAAGTTCCAATGTTGCTTGACCCCCTGCCAATGGCGATCGCACCCAATTAGAATTTAATGGTGCGAAAGCGTGTACAAAAGGAAGTTTTGCTGAAGGTGGGTTCGATTGAAATTGTGCTGATGTTAGTAAAGTTTCAATCGGTATTTGCAACCCTGAAGGGGCAAGTGGTAGAGGTACTAATTGTAAGTGCTTGTGTCGCTGACTAGCACCTGCGGTTTTGCTACTGTTGTAAAATGCTAAACCATCGAAATCAGCCAAACACGCCCACATAGCCGTAAAATCTTCCAGGGTGAGTAAGCTTTCTTGTTCCTCGAAACCACGGGTGATGATTAGCAGATGATAATCTACAACATTGAATTTATTTAAAATACATACATGGGTATCGGAGATATCCGCCACAAATAAATCCTCTTCGTAGGGCAAAAAAGGATTAAACTCTACACCAGAAGTAACAGATTGTTTTCCCTGTTTATCCTTCGCTGCTTTTTTGCGATTCAGGTTAGACAAAATCCGTACCAAAAAGCGCACGCCATCCTGTTCAACAAATTCAAATTCTGTTGGAATCGAGAGTAGCGCCCCGCATTGCAAAGCATATTCAGTTCGTTCTTTAACACTTGTCCATAAAGTGTCAGGTTTAAGTAAAATTTTCCCCTGTGCCATTTTCATTCCTTCAGGCATGATCAAGAGTGCTGAGTTCTGAGTGCTGAGTTCTGAGTTTAAAAACCGCCCACAAGGGGCCTTGCTCAAACCCAAGTACATAAATACTGAGTAATTCTTCATTTAACGTGAGTTCGATGAACCTCTCCCGGACAACCTCACTCTCCCACGGGGAAAGGGAGGAGCAACGAGAAATTAGGGTTTTGGCTCCCCTCTCCGACACGGAGAGGGCTTGTCTCACATTAATTTACTCAGCACGCGCTAAACGCCCCGCTTCCGCTAACAGCACTCAGCACTGAGATTGGTAAAGAGTACGCAGCGATGTAGGTCTCTACGAATGACTATATTCCAATACGGTTCAATAAAATACCAAAGCTTTCACAACAACGCAATACCTTTGCAACAAAACTGTCATAAATCATATCTACATTAGTAATACATCTAAATATCCTTCCAGACAGCAATGCAAAACGAATCTCGCGACAGAGAACACCCATCAAATAGCATTTTACATAACACTGCTGATGCCAAATATTATCAACCCTGGCGAAAAGCTGCCGCCTCTCTATCGCTGGTGCTGCTGGGATCGGGGATGACATTGGCAGGCGGTTATATAGCTGGACACTCTCAGCAGGTGTCTGAAAATGCATCTAATTTGGCAGTAAGTCGAGTAAATGCTGCTCCTCCAATACCAGCAGGCACAGATCCTAACTTTGTTACCCAGGTGGTGCAAAAGGTAGGGCCTGCTGTAGTGCGAATTGACTCTTCCCGAACCGTAAAAACCCAGTTACCAGATGAATTTAACGATCCACTCTTCCAACGCTTTTTTGGTTCTCAAATACCGCAACAACAGGATCGCGTAGAACGGGGTACAGGTTCAGGTTTTATTATTAGTGCCGATGGTCGTATTCTTACCAACGCTCACGTAGTTGATGGTGCTGATACCGTAACAGTAACACTCAAGGATGGGCGTAGCTTTAAAGGAAAAGTGTTAGGAAAAGACGAGTTGACCGATGTTGCTGTTGTGAAGATTCAGGCAGATAATCTTCCGTTAGTAGCCTTGGGTAACTCAGATCAACTACAACCCGGAGAATGGGCGATCGCGATCGGCAATCCCCTTGGGTTAGATAATACAGTAACTACCGGAATCATTAGTGCCACCGGACGCAGTAGCAATCTCATCGGCGCTCCCGATAAGCGAGTAGAGTATATTCAAACCGACGCTGCAATTAATCCCGGTAACTCCGGCGGGCCTTTGCTAAATTCTCGCGGTCAGGTAATTGCCATGAATACTGCCATTATTCAAGGGGCACAAGGATTAGGCTTTGCTATTCCTATCAACACAGCACAACACATTTCCAGTCAACTAATAGCTACAGGTAAAGTACAACATCCTTACTTGGGAATTCAGATGGTGGGGTTAACACCTCAGCTAAAACAAAATATCAACTCAGATCCTAACAGCGGTTTGAGTGTGAATGAAGATAAAGGTGTATTGGTTGTAAAAGTTGTACCAAATTCACCAGCCGCTAAAGCAGGGATACGTGCTGGTGATGTGATTCAAACCCTTGGAGGTCAAGCAGTCACAGATGCCAGCAGTGTCCAAAAGGCAGTAGAAAATAGCCAAGTCGGCAGCGATTTACGTATGGAATTACGTCGCAATGGGCAGAATCTTAACATAGCTGTGCAACCTGGTGCTTTCCCCACCCAAGTGCAATAAAAGGCGTTGCAGAACAGAGGGATGAATTTAGGCAGGCAGGGGAGGCAGGGGGTGCTGGCGTTGCAGGGGGGGAGATTTTATAACTTGCGAAATCATCCCGCAATTATGCAACGCCCAATAAAAGTTTTGCGATCGTTTTCTATCAATTGAATATAACAACAGCCAAAAAGGTTAGGACATTAACAGATGATAAAATTTAGACACAAAAAGGCTTTTCACCCAGTCCCCAGTCCCTTGCTATAAAAGTGAATTTTCTGGGATAGGTATTTTACCCGTCCCTTTTTTTCAGGTGGCAAAATTGAATTGCAGTAACCGTATTGCCGTCAGATAGGCACTGCCCCAAATATCAAAATCGGAGTTTTCAGTATTAATAGTTCTACCTTGTAAAAATCGTTTTATTCAATAGCCAGTCATCTTTACAATTTTTATCCATGACATTAGTCACGATTCAAAAGTTAACGTGAGTTCGACAAGCCTTTTTTTGACCTCTCCCCCAACCCCTCTCCGACACGGAGAGGGGAGCCAAAACCCTAATTTCTCGTTGCTCCTCCCTTTCCCTGTGGGAGAGGGAGGTTGTCCGGGAGAGGTTCATCGAACTCACGTTTAGTTTAGTTAGTGTTTAAAAATCCCCTTTAGAATATTTGTAATATGATGTCCGGGTAATTACAGCAATTTTCAGGTAAATGAACCACAAATAGACCTCTCTCCTCGTAGGAGAGAGGCTTTGATTTTCTCCCCTTCCCTTGTAGGGAAGGGGCTGGGGGTTAGGTCTGATAATTGTGGTCTAAATACATGAAAACTGCTGTAACCATAATAACCGGAACCCCACCCCGCAAAAGCTGCGCTTTAGCTCCCCTCCCCGCAAGCGGGGAGGGGTTGGGGGTGGGGTTCTTTTATTATGGGTGATTTGGCGGACATAATATAAAGGGGCATCATTGCATTTTTACAATAAGTAGGTAGGCATAATTAAACATACAAAAAAATCCTAGTTTGTAGCGAGCGATTTATCGCTTCTTCGGATTTATCAGCACTAAAGTCCTGACCCTTCGGGTTCGTTAGTCGCTTATGGGGGAAACCCCCTTGGCGCTAGCCTCTCCCTTTGGGAGAAGACCGCGCTAACTCACTACAAACTTTAATTTATTTATGCCTAGCAATAAATTGCAACTAAATTTTAAGCTAGAGCCACTGCTGGTTGCTTCCAGCGTCCCACTGCCTTACCAATTACTGACAATTCTTGCATCAAGTTATCGAAACGGTCTGGTGTCAGAGATTGGGGCCCGTCGGATAAAGCTTTGGCAGGATTAGGGTGAACCTCTATCATCAGGGAATCTGTGCCAGCTGCGATCGCAGCCATTGCCATTGAAGGCACAAATTCAGACCAACCTACGCCGTGACTGGGGTCAATCATAATTGGCAGGTGAGTCAGTTTCCGCAACACTGGCACTACCGATAAATCCAGTGTATTTCGCGTATACTGACGGTCAAAGGTGCGTATTCCCCTTTCACACAAAATTACATTGGGATTGCCAGATGCCAAAATATACTCGGCTGCCATCAACCAATCTTCAATAGTAGCTGCCATTCCCCGCTTCAACAGAACTGGTTTCGGCTGCGCTCCCACTTTTTTGAGCAAAGAGAAATTTTGCATATTTCTTGCTCCCACCTGAATCACGTCAGCAACTTCGGCAATTTTATCCAGGTCTACCGCATCCATCACTTCTGTAATAATACCTAATCCGCTAACTTCCCGCGCCTTCGCTAACAAATCCAAAGCACTCTCGCCGTGTCCTTGGAAAGCATAAGGTGAAGTCCGGGGTTTGTATGCCCCTCCGCGTAAAAATGCGGCTCCAGCAGCCTTGACGCGCCGCGCTGTCTCTACAATCATTTCTTCATTTTCTACAGAGCAGGGGCCAGCAACGACTACCAAAGGCTGATGTTCGCCAAATACTACCGCTCCATCAGGAGTATTAACCACGACATCTGACGCTTCGCCGTGGCGGTACTGACGGCTAGCTCGTTTGTAAGGCTGCTCTACCCGTAACACCTGCTCAATCCAGGGGCTAAGTTCCTGAATTTGTAACGGATCTAAGCTGGCGGTTTCACCTACTAAACCAATAACTACTTTGTGTTGACCAACAATTTTTTCTGGAGTTAGCCCCCAGCTACTAAGTTCCTCATCAATGCGGTTTATTTCCGCCTCTGGGGAACCACTTTTCATTACTATAATCATCTGAAAGTTCCTGATTAATTAATTGAGTAAAATTTTCTGTGAATAGGCTAACTTTATTGTTGCCTATTGGCCTAATTACAAATAGTTAAAAATAAAATTTGTTTACAAAATAAATAGATAAAATGCAGCGCTCAGTCAGTATTTTTACTGCTAAATAACTAAATATAGGGTATAAAAAAGATTGTAAAATTTTAACTAGCAATGTTGAAGCGATCGAATTTCAACTTCAACATTAACTTTTTCATTTACCCAATATCACAGTTACTTAATACCTGAGCGCCGTTCATCATAAGTTTTTTTGCCGAGTTTCGCGCCAAGCTGCCACCATTCGTCCCAAATTGGTGTTGAACTCACCCAAACCCAGAAAACTTCCGACTTTTTCTTCATCCCAAGAGGCAGAGAGAACGCCATAAGTTATCCCTAAAACCCCCAAACCAAATAATCCCATGTTCACCAATAACACGGCGATGGGAGGTAGTCGGATATCAGAGTAGGCAGCAAGCAGATAGCTAGCAACCAAAGCGCTAATGCCCAAAGCTGTTGGTACACCAGAGAACCCAGCTACCCGTCGGATCATCCGTTGGCTGACTACTTGGGGAATTGCCATCTCTTGTTTGGTGTAAACCACTTTTTTATCAGCCTTTTTGACAGATTCTTGGGGCTGTGCTGCTGGTGTACTTTGAGCTTTTGCGGGTTTTTGGCGCTTTTTGTTCGGTTCAAAAGGCAAACGACTGCGTTCAGATTCTTCAGCAGACATAAGCGGTAGTCCTATCCACGAATACCGAGACGAGCAATCAAAGCTTGATATTTTTCCCGGCTTTCCTGCGATATATAAGCTAGAAGACGCTTACGCTGTCCGATTAGCTTCAACAGTCCTCTTCGGGAAGAATGGTCTTTTTTATTTGCTTGGAGATGTTCGCTGAGGCGGTTAATGCGCTCAGTTAGCATAGCAACTTGGACATCGGCCGAGCCAGTGTCAGTTTCGTGAACTTGGTAGTTGGAGATTATTTCTTGTTTCCGCAGTTGCGTGAGGGCCATGGTCGATTCAGTTTCTAGTTTTTCTAAAATGTATGCAGCAGTCTCCTATAATATCACAGCCCTCAAGCTGGATGTGGAATGACCCTTGAAGTAATTTTTGTAATTTTTAATACTATTTTAAGAGGCTAGCTCTCGGTATACTTCGTTCCAATACCTGATAGGGGATATTGATTGCGATCGTATTGCACCATCAGGCGATCGCACCAAGACGATAGAAGAAAAGTTTCAATGCCTAATAGGGATTTTAGTTAATTGCGATGCAAGAATGAAGCTAGCCTGCGCTATCCGCGCCACGTTTCAATCCCTAATAGGGATTTTAGTTAATTGCGATCTTCTGATATCCAGCAATTGTAAGTGTTCCAGTGGTTTCAATCCCTAATAGGGATTTTAGTTAATTGCGATCTTGCTGCCATAGTAAGGGTATTTTTTTATCCTCTTGTTTCAATCCCTAATAGGGATTTTAGTTGATTGCGATTTAAAGTGATTAGTCTTGCACTGCCAAGAGTTTTTAAAGTTTCAATCCCTAATAGGGATTTTAGTTGATTGCGATGAGACTTAGCAATTACTAAATTAAAGGAATGGGCCGTTTCAATCCCTAATAGGGATTTTAGTTGATTGCGATTCAAAAATCCTAGATGCCGTTCGGCATGGGATGTTTCAATCCCTAATAGGGATTTTAGTTGATTGCGATACTACACACTACTTTGGCAAAAATGTTGCCCTGTTTCAATCCCTAATAGGGATTTTAGTTGATTGCGATCATAAGTTTTGTACTTAGGTAGGGTGAGCATTGATACGTTTCAATCCCTAATAGGGATTTTAGTTGATTGCGATCTTTGTACACATAAAAAACAATATACAATCTCTGTCCGATGTTTCAATCCCTAATAGGGATTTTAGTTGATTGCGATTACCCCGTCTAAATAAAATTGGCCCCACGCATAGTTTCAATCCCTAATAGGGATTTTAGTTGATTGCGATCGGGAAGCAGAAAAACTACGCGGGTCGCTAGCCCAGTTTCAATCCCTAATAGGGATTTTAGTTGATTGCGATAACTCTTTGGTATCTCAAAATCTTGGGAATCAAGTTTCAATCCCTAATAGGGATTTTAGTTGATTGCGATTTTGTTGGGGATTGATAATCACGTAAGGGTTGAGTTGTTTCAATCCCTAATAGGGATTTTAGTTGATTGCGATTCTCCATCTTCAGTGATGATGATGTCAGGAATCGGTTTCAATCCCTAATAGGGATTTTAGTTGATTGCGATAAGCGATCGCCCCTAGCCTCCACCTTTACCCCGTTTCAATCCCTAATAGGGATTTTAGTTGATTGCGATATCAAAGCTTTAATTTTTCTATAATCAATTTCAGGGTTCAATCCCTAATAGGGATTTTAGTTGATTGCGATTCACTCGTATTCGTCAGCGCAAATTACGCTAATGGGTTCAATCCCTAATAGGGATTTTAGTTGATTGCGATCGATTGTGCCTCTCTGGTGCGATCGCATTCATCAGGTTCAATCCCTAATAGGGATTTTAGTTGATTGCGATCCAATGCCAATACGTGATTCTTCACGGGGAATAGGGTTCAATCCCTAATAGGGATTTTAGTTGATTGCGATCTGCATTGATAGATATTAAGGCTTTGCAAGCAGAGGGTTCAATCCCTAATAGGGATTTTAGTTGATTGCGATTCTGCAATCTGCACCCGTTGAGTAGCATTTTCATTGTTGGTTCAATCCCTAATAGGGATTTTAGTTGATTGCGATCGCAGGCGTCTGAAAGACTTGTGTTATTTGGTTTTCAAGGTTCAATAGCGCGAATGCAAAAATCATAACATAAGGAGTGGCAATTGTGCTAAATGTAAATAGCTGAAACTCAGTCTACATAAGGTGCGCGGATGGTTTGAAGATGCTACAGCCCTCAAAACCTTACATATAGGGCAATTCAGCTATTTTTGTATTCCCCCCTTCCTCAACACCTACCCATCCGCGCATTTAGCTAAAAAACTAATTCGATTAGAAAGCTGTTTACTATAGATATCCCACTCAACTGGGTCAGATGGCTTTAAGGTGATGCCTACGCTTACGCAATTCCAGCATCCCCAGAACTAGCCTTATTTGGCAACGTCTTCAAAGTCTGTTATCGCATAAGCAAATTCTCTAAAAGCTGTTTTAATCAGAACCTCTTTCGTTCCTCTTTCCAGAGAAGAGTTGCGGATGAGGTCTGTTAATTCTATGAACAACAGAGAAAACATAAAACGATCTTGGCGGTCAACTTGTTTTAAGCAAGACGATATAAACTGATAAAGCTCTGTTTTTCTGGGTTTAGTTTGTTCATCCCATATTTGCAACCCAAGCCGAAAAGTTCTCAAGCGGATTTCATTGGTGTTGAAGGACGCGTCTTTGTAGCGGACTGATACGCGTTGGGGTAGTTCCATGAGTTTTAGCTATACATATTCAATGTAAAGTAATTATTCACTTATATTTTGGCTTAACCGGAAAAATCTGATATTTTGCACCAATGGCAATAGCCGCCAGATGTTAGAAACGAATGACTGGTGTAGAATATAGAGAATTTTGCAGGGTAGTATAGCAGTTCTACCCTACGATCGCCAATTTAGAGGATACCCCAGAAATGGAGTAGCCCTTGACCAGAAAAAGCTTCAATTAAAATTGCAGAGACAAAACCAATCATTGCAAGACGACCATTCCAATTTTCACTCTGAGGAGTGAAGCCAAAACGCACAGCATTAGGATCTTCTGAAACAATAGACGCAGAATTCTTAAAATCTGACATGAGCATAACTCCAAAATTCAAGTGTTGTAGCAGTTATAACTGTCTGTAAAGTAATGTAACAGATGTTTAAAAAAATGCAAGATTGAGTGAATTAGGGCTTACTCACTCTTTACGAATTCTTTGTCTATGAGACGCTGCGTAATGTTGATGATAACAGCGAATTAGGGCGAGAAAATTGGATTATTAGCTTGAATGTAGATCATGATTTTGGCGATTTTTGATAGTTAAAGCGCTTTCCAAATCCATAAACTTTTCTCCTAAAAGGTTACGCTGTACACATAAGTTATCCGATTACCCGAAAGTCCTCCAAAACCTCACCCTGTCTTATCCTTAGTCAGGATAGGACAGGGTGAGGTATCTCAGGGGCTATCTACGAGACTAACCGTAAATTACCTTGACAAAGGCTTGTGTGTACATCGTAAGTAAACTTTTTGGTAGAGTTATTAAAGTTACGCCGGATAAATCCGTAATCTTCTATTTGGTTCTTCGCCAAAACTATGCGACTTGAGGCGATAATGTTCTACCAACTCATGTTGCATTTTGCGAACTTGGGGAGAACGCGGCAATAACTCGACTGGCTGTCCTTTAGGAATCACAATTTGCTCAACGGCAAGTCTAGCTTCTTCAAGAGCATCCATCTCATCATCGCTACCATTGTGTAAAAACAATTGTAGTTCTCTATCGTCGGCCATCTCTGGGTCGTCAATATTCAGCAACCGCCGCAAACCACGGGTAATTTGGGGAATGGTGCTGGACTTAATCATGTGGATGGGTACATGACGAGCTTTGGCCATTTGGCGCAATTTGGCGTGGTTTTTGACGTGCGATCGCAGTGCTAAAATTGCATCAGCACTATCTATATCTTTTGTCAATAGTACGGGCAAAGTTAGCACGCTAATCACCTGTTCCAGTTGGTGACGGCTAACGCCATAAGGGTAAACGTGCAATGGCAAATCTTCACCATTGGGCCCTGGGTGTCTGGTAACAGCATCAAAATCAATGCTTTCAGAATAATTGAAGGATTCATCCAGCAAACGGTCAAACTCACTGCGCCCAGTTACCCGCTCTACAGGCAATTGGGGTAGTGCAACCATTTGTCCAGATGAACGCCAGCCATTAGACGGTCGCGCCGGTGGGAAAGAATCCTCTACTGTTCCTAGCTGTCCACCACGACCGTTGACAACAGCTAACTGCCTTGTAACCGCGATTTTGCCGTGGTCATCAACGGTTCTCGTTTGTGGAGTAGGCTGACGCCCCCGCAGCAGATTATCTACGGTGTCAGCAACACTTTCGTGTACTGTCCAGCGTTGGCGTTCCAACATTTCCACAGCAATTTCAAAGGTAGGTGGGGCTTTCCGCTCCAAAACAGTCTTTTGAGAGCCTCGCCGTCTGGCTTCATCGTCTCCCAAGGTCACAGCTTGGATACCCCCAACTAAATCAGCCAGGGTGGGGTTTTTAATCAGATTTTCGATCTGATTTCCGTGGGCAGTACCTACCAACTGTACGCCCCGTTCTGCAATGGTACGAGCCGCTAAAGCTTCCAGTTCCGTGCCAATTTCATCAATGACAATGACTTCTGGCATGTGGTTTTCCACTGCCTCAATCATCACCTGATGCTGTTCGTTTGGATGAGCCACTTGCATCCGTCTGGCGCGACCAATGGCGGGGTGAGCAACATCACCATCGCCAGCGATTTCGTTGGAGGTGTCAATAATCACCACTCGCTTTTGCAAATCGTCAGCTAAAACACGGGCTATTTCCCGTAAGGCGGTAGTTTTACCCACGCCTGGACGCCCCAGCATGAGAATCGATTTACCAGTTTCTACCAAATCACGGATCATGCCAATGGTTCCGAATACGGCTCGACCAACGCGACAGGTCAAGCCAATAATCTTACCAGTGCGGTTGCGAATAGCGCTGATCCGATGCAAAGTTTGCTCAATTCCTGCCCGATTATCTCCGCCAAAGATTCCGACTCGTTGAATGCAATCATCTATTTGTTCTTGAGTAACGGGTACTTCGCTCAAATACTCAGCTTGATTAGGAAAGCGAGCCTCTGGGCGACGACCCAAATCCAAGACCACTTCTACTAAACTATCTCGTTTGGGATGACTCTCTAGTACTTGTTGCAGGTCTTGGGGCAAAATGTCTAATAACTTTTGGAGATCGTCTGTAATCGTCATGCGTTCTATGGTGACGTTTTTAGAGATAGCGAGGACATTTGCGTGCAGGAGAACCCGCTCTGGGGATTTTTCCGAACGAGCAATTAACGCTCCTGCTGTGACTTGATCTGGGAAACGAGAGAATGGGCAAGTTCTACAGCTTGCCAAAGCAATACTTCATCTTCTTCTAGGCGAACAGTCGCCTTCATATTGGTGTTACTTACCTCCTTATTCTCTAACTGTTCGAGAATTGGTGACAGCAGTACGCGGGCGTAGCTACCGTAGGCGACCCCAGAAATTTTGGATTTTGGATTTTGGATTTTAGATTGTGGATTAGCTTCTTCTAATCTAAAATCTAAAATCGGCAATCCAAAATCTTTGAGCAGTCCCATTGCCTTTAACTTAGCAACGGTATACTTATTTGTGCCGCCTGCTAACTGCACATATCCTGGTAACTTAGCTGCCAAAACTTTTTGCCCTAATTTCACTGCGGCTATTGTGGTGCCATCGCCAATATCACCACTCATCGGACGACCATCGGTTTGCCAAATTAAAGCACCCTTGAGTGGGGCAATCCTTTCGTAGAGCGTTCTTAAGTAGTCAATCATCCCTTCACCATCAGGACAGCTGATGGCTAGTAACTTTAGTTTATCGACCCACGGTGAAATTGCTTGCCATAATCGCTCAAATTCTGCCAATCGCCCGACTTTTGTATGGATTTCTACGGCATCTACTCCCGTTGACATTACCAATGGCGCGATCGCTCCTGGCGTTGTCACGTATGAAGCTGTATAAATTATACCATAAGGGCAAACTGGAATGCAACGACCGCAGCCATAACACTTTTCGGATACTACTCCTGAAAAGTCTTCTTTGATACTGTCAAACACAATCGCTTGTGCCGGACAAATCCGTTCGCAGGGTCTAGGGCAGTCTGTAGGACACTCATGAGGATTAAATTCTGCTTTGCGAAAATGGGGGTCTTCTCCATCGTTTAGGCTGACCATCAAAAAGGGTAAATTGCCTTCGTAGTCAAAGCCTCGCTTTTGGGCATCCTGAGCCAGAGATTTGGCTGCTTGTAGCCCTGATTGCGCTGCTGCAATTACTGCTGGATCAGCTGCAACATCTATGCAGTCAGCGCCCGCCAAAGTATAGGCTAACGTTAAACTTCTGACTGCCGGCAAATGCTGGAAGCTGGCTCCGCAGATCAGCTTGAACCAGTCACCTTGTTTGAGAGATTGTAAAGGGGCGAACAGATCAGTCACTATTCTATTATGCGTTTATACGACTAAAAATAGTAGTCTGCGATCGAGAAAAAGTCCGAATTTGCTAATTTAGGGGGCATGGGGCATTGGGGACTGGGGACTGGAGATTGGGGACTGGGGATTGGGGACTGGGGATTGGGGACTGGGGATTGGGCAAAACAGTGTTGAGTAATGAGTAATCAGTGCTGAGTTAGGAGTTATTCTCCCCCTGCTCCCTGCTCCCTGCTCCCTGCTCCCTGCCCCCTCATCTCCCTGCCTCCTGCTCCTCTGCTCCTCTGCTCCCCCACTCCTCACTCCCACAGCTGTCTTAGGAGGGCGACAACATGACAACTATATTTTTTGTAGAAGACTCTGCTGAAGATAGAGCTTTGTATCGACGCTTCCTAGAGCGGGACGATCGCTACACTTATGATATTTACGAATTTGAATCTGGCAATCAGGCGCTACAAGCTTGTCAAGAGAAAATACCAGATGTGATTTTGTTGGACTATCGATTACCAGATTTAGATGGGCTGGAATTTCTCACTCGGCTACAGAGGCAAACTTCTAACAGTCAAATTTCAGTAATTCTACTGACTGGACAGGGAGACGAAACGATCGCAGTCCAAGCCATCAAGAATGGGGCGCAAGATTATCTAGTCAAGGGAAAACTGACTTCTGATAATTTACGTCGAGCGGTTCATGGGGCGATCGAGCAGATGCAGCTAATGCGGCAGCTAAAACAACAACAGGAACAACAAAAGTTAGTAGGAGCGATCGCTCTTAATATTCGCCAATCGTTGAAGCTTCAAGATATCCTTGCCACGAGCGTTCAAGAAGTCCGCCAGTTACTGAGCGCCGATCGAGTACTGCTGTATCAATTTACGCCTCAAATGCGGGGCAACATCGTCGCGGAGTCGGTATTACCCCAATGGACACCAATCTTCGGAATGCAGATTGAAGATACCTGTTTTCAGGAAAATCAGGGGGGAGAATATCGCCGAGGAAAAATTTGGGCGGCGACAAACATCTACGAAGCAGGTTTAAGTGATTGCCATATTCAACTTTTGGAACAGTTTCAGGTGAAGGCGAATTTAGTTGTCCCGATTTTGTTTGAGAGCAAGGAGACTCAAACAGTTGAACTTTGGGGGTTATTTATTGCACATCAATGTTCTGCCCCGCGACAATGGCAGACATTTGAGGTAGAATTGCTCTCTTCACTGACGGTGCAACTAGCGATCGCTATCCAACAAGCCGAACTCTATCACAATCTCCAGACCCTCAACACCGAGTTAGAAGCCAAGGTACAAGAACGCACTGCCAAATTGCACCAAAGCGATCGCCGTTTCCGTGCCATCTTCAATAATACTTTCCAGTTCATCGGACTGCTAACGCCAGCTGGCATTTTACTGGAGGCGAACCAGACGGCGCTAAGTTTTGCCGGACTGAAACTAGAAGATGTCATCAATCGCCCTTTTTGGGAAGCACACTGGTGGACAATTTCACCGCAAACTCAAGCAGAATTAAAACAAGCGATCGCTCGTGCAGCCCAAGGAGAGTTTATCCGCTATGAAGTTGATGTTCTCGGTGCAAATAATCGGGTAGCAACAATCGATTTTTCACTCCGTCCGCTTTTAGATGAGACAGGTCAAATTGTTTTGTTGATTCCAGAAGGGCGAGATATTACCGAACTCAAACAGGCTAAAGAAAAACTCCAACAAAGTGAAGCACTGCTAGCCACTACTCAACAAATCGCCCATGTAGGCAGTTGGGAATTGAATTTAGAAACGAAAAAGCGCTCCTGGTCAATGGAAACCTTTCGCATCTCTGGTCTAAATCCCACTCAAGGCGAACCCAACCAGACCGAACTTCTCCAAATAGTTCATCCAGACGATCGCGCCTGGATAGAGGCTCAACTGGAACAGGCGATGTCTACGACAGACTACGCTCAACAAGCCCCTTTCAATCTTGAGTATCGAATTATCCGACCTGATGGTTCGGTGCGCTACGTTGAGTCGAAAGCAGAGATAGCTTATGATGCTCAAGGGCAGCCAGTTAAGCTATTGGGAGCGGTTCTAGATATTACAGAACGTAAACAAAATGAGTTAGAAATAATCCGTAGTCGTGACCTGCTAGAAGCTGTTTATAACGAATCCGCTGATGCACTTTTTTTGGTAGATGTTGAAACATTACTGATCGCTGACTGTAACGATCGAGCAGTGAAGCTATTTGCAGCCTCTAGCAAAGCCGAATTAATTAACATTAAAGGTAACACTCTGCAAAAACAACCGTTTACTTCCGATGAGATTGCCACCTTTATACAAGAAATTCACCAGCAAGGGTTTTGCAGTCGAGAAGTTGAATATATTACTAAGCAGGGCAAATCCTTTTGGGGAAACATCGCAACCAAACAAATTACGGTCGCTGGTACTGTGATGCAACTAGTACGAATCACGGATATTACTGCCCGGAAGGATGGTGAAAAAGAGCAGCAACGGGCAGAAATAGCTCTCCGAGAAAGCGAGGAACGACTACAATTAGCCCTTGAGGCTTCTGGGGATGGTTTGTGGGACTGGAATTTTTTGACTGGAGAGGTGTATTACAGCCCTCGCTATTTAGAAATGCTCGGATACCGCTTTGATGAACTCCCACAGAATTTGAGTACTTGGGAGCGATTAGTTCATCCAGACGATCTACCTTGGACAAAGAAAATCTTGGCAGCTCATTTCAAGGATAGTTCAATACCGTACAAATTTGACTATCGACTTTGCACTAAATCGGGCGAATGCAAATGGATTGCCAACTACGGCAAGGTTGTGATGCGAGATGCAGATGGTAATCCTCTGCGAATCACTGGTACTCATCGAGATATCAGCGATCGACAAGCCGCACTACGCGAACACAAACAAGCCGAAGCAGCCTTAGCCAAAAGTGAAGAACAACTGAGACTAACGTTGGAATTTAACCACATCGGTCTTTGGGATTGGAATGTTCAAACAGGCGAAGTTATCTGGAACGACAACCATTTTCGTTTGTTAGGTTTAGAGCCAGAAATATCAGCCAGCTATCAATTATGGCGCGATCGCGTGCATCCAGAGGATGTTGACGGAATTGAACAGACTGTATCAAATGCACTGGCACAACATATTAATTTTCAAGCTGAATATCGAGTGATTTATCCCGATGGCAGGGTTCGCTGGCTCACGGGAAAAGGGCGTGCTGCTTACAACGAAGCAGGCGAACCTGTACGGATGTTAGGAGTAATTATTGATGTAAGTGAGCAAAAGCAAGCAGAAGCAGCTTTGCAAGAAAGTGAAGCCCGATTTCAGGCATTTATGAACAACAGCCCAGTGCTAGCTTGCATCACCGATACAGATGGGCGTGTACTTTACTTAAATCAAACATACCTGCGGACATTTAAATTACTACCCGAACAGGTGATTGGGCAATATATTTCTGACCTCTACCCAGATGAAATTGCTAGGCAGCATTTCGATCACCTTCGCACAGTCATAGAGACAAATCAGGCAATTGAGGTGATTGAATTTGCTCCTCAACCAGACGGTTCCCTCGGTGAGTTCTTGGTATACAAATTCCCGATTCTCGGATTGTCTGCACAAAAGCTAGTGGGTAGAGTGGCGATTGATATCACAGAACGCAAAATTCTAGAGCGAGAAGTAGCTCACAAGCAAAAGTTATTGGATACCTTCATCAATAATGCACCTGTTGGTATAACCATTCTCGATCGGGAACTGCGTTATTCATTGATTAATGAAGCATTAGCAGAAATTAATGGCATTCCCGCAGCAGAGCATATTGGTAAGACACCGTGGGAGATTGTCCCTGATATTGCACCAAAGCAAAAGCAACTCTTTCGACATGTCTTAACAACAGGTGAACCAATTTTAGATTTGGAAATCAGTGGAGAAACCCCAAAATTTCCAGGTGTAATCAGGACTTGGCTAGCTTCCTATTTTCCAATTCAGTCTGAAGCTGATGAACCTATTAGCATGGGCATTGTGGTAGTTGAAATCAGCGATCGCAAACGCGCTGAACAAATGTTAGAGTTGCAAGCAGTCATTACCCGCAATATGGCGGAGGGAATTTGCCTAGTTCGTGCAACAGATGGCGTGTTTGTCTACGCCAATCCTAAATTCGAGCAGATGTTTGGTTATGAGCCTGGTGAATTAATCGGTCAGCATGTATCGATCGTCAACTATGGTGATGAAAATAATACACCTGAAGATGTTAATCAGGCGATTAGCACTGCTGTTTTAGAACACAGTGAAGTAATCTATGAAATTTATAATATTAAAAAAGATGGCACTCCATTCTGGTGTAGCGCTACCGCTTCCGTTTTTGAACATCCTGAGTATGGAAGTGTCCTTGTGGCTATCCAACAAGATATCACCGAGCAAAAGCAAGCGGAAGAAAAAATCAAAGCCTCTCTAAAAGAAAAGGAAGTATTACTCAAAGAAATTCATCATCGTGTTAAGAACAATTTAGGAATTGTCAGCAGTTTGCTGCAAATGCAATGCAGACGAACACAAGATCCTGTGGTGACAGCTATTTTGCGCGATAGCCAAAACCGCATTGCTTCCATTGCTCTAGTTCATGAAAAACTATACCGTTCTGAAGACCTCGCTGATATTGATTTCGCTCAATACATTCCAGATTTAACAACTCATTTATTTGATTCCTATAATGTCAGTTCCAGCCAGATTCAACTACATATTCAAGTTGATAATGCTAGCCTTGACATCGAAACCGCCATTCCTTGTGGTCTAATTATCAACGAACTGGTTTCTAATGCTTTAAAATACGCTTTTGTTGGTAATCGTGGAGGCAAAATTGAGGTTAAGTTTTATCAAGAACCCGCATCTACTTTGACACTCATTATTAGAGATAATGGTGTTGGCTTACCTGAAAACTTTGATAGTAAGAAAACGAAAACGCTGGGTATAACACTTGTCCAGGGTTTAGTCAAGCAGCTAAGAGGAAAACTTGAAATTGACTCTCAACAAGGAACAGAGTTCAAAATTACTTTTACAAACAGCCGCATATGAACATAATTGACCTCTCACCAAACACGCAGACAAAAGAGACAGTTCGAGTCCTTGTTGTTGAAGATGAATATATCCTTGCTATCAACTTACAAGAAACTTTAGAGTCTTTAGGATATGTTGTTTTAGATATTGCCGATTCTGCCGAAGAGGCAATTGCAAAAGCAACTGAATTACGCCCAAACTTGATTTTAATGGATATCAGATTACGCGGTGAAATAGATGGTATCCAGGCATCAGAGCAAATTTGGCATCATTTGCAAATCCCGATTATCTACGTCACCGGGCACTCCGATCAAAGTACTGTCGAGCGAGCAACGCTGACATCCCCCTTTGGATATATTCTTAAACCCATTAAAGAGCAAGAACTTTACGTTGCCATTCAAACAGCACTCAATCGCTACGATCGCGAGCAATTTTTGAGTTCTGTGCTTCGGGGAATGGGCGATGGGGTAATTGTAGTCGATACTAATTTAAATATTAAATACATCAATCAGGTAGCTGAAGCTCTAACAGGGTGGCAATGGAATGAAGCTAAAGACAAGACGTTAACTGAAGTTATCAAAATCATTGATGAACAAACTCAGTTGCCGACAGAAAATCCAATTATTGCAGCCCTCCAACAAGAAACTACTATATATTTAGGCAGTGGTGTTCTACTAGTTGCTAGAAACGGGACAACTACACCAATAGCTGATAGTGCTACTCCCCTGATAAATAATAATGGTGTAATTACAGGAGCCGTATTTGTTTTCCGAGATGACACGCAACGACGGTTAACCGAAGAACGCAATCTCGCAGCTGAACGTGCCCAACAACTAGAAATTCGAGTGGCAGAACTGCAACGCCTGAACCAATTAAAAGAGGATTTTCTGGCAACCACTTCTCATGAAATGCGAACGCCCTTATCAAACATCAAAATGGCAATCTCTGTGCTAGAAAATATTCTCGATCGCCAGGGTATCTTAAATTCAAACACACTTCCCCCATCTGAATCTGTAGACCGCTATTTACGTATTGTGCGCGAACAGTGCGAACAAGAACTGGATTTGGTTGACAATTTACTGTATCTACGAATGATTGATGCAGATGTCTATCCATTGGAATTAACATCAATTCAACTCCAAAACTGGCTGCCTCACGTTGCCGAGTATTTTCAAGAACGCGCTCAAGCTAGAGAACAGTCTTTGCAAGTTAGTGTTTCTCCAGATTTACCACCTTTAGTTTCAGACTTGGCTAGCCTGACTGAAATTATCTCAGAGTTACTCAACAATGCTTGTAAATACACTCCACCTGATGGACAGATTGTGTTAAACGTTCAGCTAATTTATATCACAAAAAGTCCGATCGATGAAGATGCTAAATCTGGTGTATTAGATAATTTTCAAGTTCCTTATTTTCAAATCACATTTAGCAATTCTGGGGTGATAATTCCGAAAAAAGAACAATCTCGAATTTTTGAGCCGTTTTACCGGATTCCTGAAAGCGAACGCTGGCAACAAAGCGGCACAGGATTAGGTTTAACATTGGTTAAGAAGTTAGTAGAATATCTCCAAGGCACGATTGAAGTTACCAGCTCTCAGGGCTGGACAACGTTTACAGTTCAGCTGCCTTTAAGTTTGTGATGGTATTTGTCATTTGTTATTTGTCATTAGCTCGACTTTATCCATTTTTGCCTACGGGTCATCACAAATGTAGGCGATCGCTAAAAGATGCGGGTTTTGCTGCATACATAACATTTAAATACAGCCTTGGCGAATAGTGATGGCACAAGTAATACACTGAGGCTGAAGGATAATTGTGTGTATCTTCCCATGAATACAACAATACCATTTGAAATTGCCAATATCCTACTACCGTAATGGATAAAGTCGAGCTTAGGACAAATAATTTGGCAAACGACAACAGCAAACGACATTTAGTATTGGCATTACTGAAAACATCAAATTCCATGACTTTTTCCAATTACCCAATTACGCCGGAAAAACCGAGCTAAAGCTGATTCTTCTAAAGATAAATAAATTGGTCGTCCATGAGGACAGGTGCGAGGGTTGCGAGTACGTTGCCAATTATCTAAAAGTGTCTGCATTTCTTGCTGATTCATGGGTGTACCATTACGAATAGCACTGCGACAGGCAACGGCTACTTGGGCTGTTTGTAAATCGCCTCCCCAACTAAGTTCTAAAATTGCTTCTGCACAGTCGTCTCGTTGCTGCAAAGGGGCGGGGATATTACGGACTGCCCAAAGTTGTTCGCCAAAGGGTTCTATTTCTAAACCAATGCGTTGGAGTTGCAATACTTGCGCTGGCGATAATTGATAAAGAATTATTGGCGGTTCGACGGGTAAAAGTTGCCAATCATCGCATAATTGCTCATACAAAACTCGCTCATGGGCAATGTGCTGTTCTACTAACCACATCCCACCTGAATGTTCCGCCACAATATAAGTGTTGCTAACTTGCGCGACAGCTTTTAAAGAGTTAGGAGTTGGGAGTGAGGAGTTAGAAGTTTTGAGATTTTCATTAGGATTTTGAGAATTGAAATTATAGCTGCCTTTGGCTTCTGCGGCTTTGAGTAATTTACTAACTCGTGTTGTGTGAACAGCTTCTTTGAGATTGTTAGAAGAAATGCTGAGTGCTTGGTTAATTGCTTGGGTAATTTGCTCTTGCCAATAAATGATTTCGTTGAGGTAAATTTCTGTTTTTGCTGGATTACGATTCCAGTTAATTTGATCGGGGGAAATGGCAAGATGTAAGAAACAAATTGGATAGCGATCGCGTGGTAATGTTCTATGAAATGCTGATAATATGGTTTGCTCTAGTTCCGGTGTCTTAATCATGCGTCTGTTGATAGCTACACGTACCCAATCTGGACGATGACGATGAGTGCGATCGGGTAATCCTACCACTAAATTTAGTGCTGAGTGAGGAGAGACGCGATGAATCGCGTCTGTACAAGTGTCCGTAGAGACGCGATTAATCGCGTCTGTACAAGAGTTGGGAGGGTTAGGTATTTCGAGTTTGACTTCTTGTAAATCACCTTGTCGCACTTGTGGTAAAATCTGCGGTAGCAATTGTCCAGTTGTCGCAGCCGGACAAATGGTGAACCATTGACGGTCATTTTGCCAAATCTGCCAGGTGACGTGGGGATGACAGAGGGCGATTTGGTGAATTGTGGCTTGCACAGCTTTCATTTGCTGTGCTGTTGTGGGTAATCCCTGACGACGAGATGAGCAATTACCGAAAAGATGAGAAACTGTAACTACTGTACCAGGTGCGATCGCAGTTGCTTCAACTTGTACAACTTTCCCGCCATCGCCATAAATTATCCGCCATCCTAAATTTCCCCCCAGAGGACGACTCAAAATTTCTAAATCAGCCAGAGTCGTTAAACTGTGCAACGCCTCACCACGAAACCCTAAACTGTTAATTTTCCACAAATCGGCACTAGAGCGAATTTTACTAGTACTGTGGGCTGTGGCTGCTTGTTGTAAATCATCTAGGTTCATTCCACAACCATTATCTGCCACGCGAATTCGCCATTGCTGCGGCCACAAAGAAACCACAATTCGCGTTGCACCTGCGTCTAGGGAATTTTCTACCAATTCCCGCACCACAGAGGCTAAAGAGTCGATTACCTCTCCAGCTGTAATGAGATATACAACTTCTGTTGGTAGAGCTTGAATAGTAGATGCCATAAATTATAGTTTATAGCTTCTGGGGCACGCTATATACGACTTATATCAAGAATCCTTTCTCAGCAACAAAAGAACCACAAATAAACACTGATAAATTATCTGTGTGCATCTGTGGTTTAATTTATAAAACATTAATTTTGCAAGATATCTATTGTGTATTACAACTTTTTCTATAGCATCAGAAAAAATTAGTAATTGCAACATTAATTAACATTAAATCACCTGACTTTATGGATATTTTTAGGCGATTCGTTAATTGCTATCTCTCATGGACAAAATTTTAGCTGGTTCAGGTTTGAGCAAACCGTTCAACAGTGATGCAGGACGTTGACTGTAAGGCCAAGCAAAAGCATGACGGAAAGCTGCATCTTGACAAGCTTGTAGTTGTTCAAAACTAATAATGTTGTAAGTCAAGAGATTCTCATACTCAAATGGTAGACGCACATTGTGCAATCCGGCATTATCAGTACAGATAGCGATATCAACTCCAGCATCAAGACAACGGTCAAAAACTAATTTGAGTTGACGTATATCCTGCAAAGTTCCAGTTTTTAGGTAAGTTGTCGGACAAACCTCTAAACATTGCCCGCGTCTAGCTACATCATTAAGTAGCTCTGGATATAGTAGGGGAATTTGAATGCCGTGACCAATCCGCATCAGATATGGTAACAGTTCTGGGTAACAACCAGCGGTAGTTTCATATAGATGTCCTGTGGTGTTAACGCCCAGCGATCGCGCATAATCATATAAGCTAATCCATTCTTCTAAGCGATCGGCGTAATAACTATCACCTCCGGCTACATCTACTGCACAGACATACTGTTTATTTTGTGCTGCTAAATCAACAATCGCCTTGTTCACCTCATAAGGTAGGCGTGTGTGCATACAGAGAATTTGGCTAGTAACAATCGGATATTCTGGCTGCTGGCTGGCAAGCCCTACGACTCTGACAATTTCTGCCATCTTGTCAATTCTTTCGGATTGACTCAGATGCTCAGGTGTCCGCAAATAAGGAGTGTAACGCAGTTCCAGATAAGCCAAATTTTCAAATATGTAAGCACCCCGCACCAAGCGATAAATAAAGTAAGGCAAAGTCTCTACAGTTTGCACGCTTTCTACCAAGGTGTGTAATTCTAGATACTCATCTAGAGTGTTACGTGGGCGGGTATAAAAATCTTCAAAATTTGAATAGTCAGCAAAGCGGGAAATTAACTCCGAAGAATGCCGCTCGAAATATCGCCATAAAACTCGTGGTACGACCGAGCCGCCTAGATGTCTATGTAATTCAGCGTATAAAGCCATAGTGGTATTTTTAAGTAAAAATTTCAATGATTGTAACAAAAACATCGAAAGAAAAATTTGTCTTCAAACAAATTTTGCTCCAACTTCTTTGGAGTAGAGGTTTCCCTACATCTTAATTTCAACAAATACTCCGACCTGTAAACTGTGCAAACGATTTGGTGGCTTGGAATTAGATAGGGTTGAGAGCAACAGATAAATTTCTGCTTCCTACCTCCTGCACTAATATTTGCAGCCCGAACAAACTTGACATTACCAAGATTAAATTGATAGCATTGATATCCTTTTTGTGCTATAGTAAAGAAACATTGCTATTGTTAAGCGAGTGAAATATAGCAATATATTTTTTCTTTAACAAAGCAAATTCCTGGCAAGGTTGGTATTAATTGAAAATTCAAGCGTTGGAAGTCAAGGCTGGCGATCGCATTATTGCTTACTGCAACAATAAAATGCAAACCTGCAAGGTAAAACGCATTTTAGATCCAGGTCAAGCCAATATCACACTATCAGTATTCACCTCTGAGAATTATCGCGGTTGCTCAGTTTCATCTATAGTTCGCTTCCAAAGCAACGCTTTAGTTGATTTGGTAAGTTAGCTAAAAACCAAGTAAATATTCAAACTCAAAAATATTTCTAGCTATTGTCCAGCCTCAAACTGGACAAAATTTTTGTGAAAGGTGCGATGCCTGCGGTAAAGATCGCCTACGCACATCCAAATTCGTTAATTGTGGCTAGATGATTTTTCTAAAAATGTAAAGCGCAATTTAGGTATTGCTAAACTGTTCCAGATATAATTTGTACATCTAAATTTAATTAAAATATTGTGGGGTGGACAGCGTTCGGCTGACCTGTACTGAGCGTTATTAAAGTAGCGCTGACGCCAAATTATTGCCCACCCTAATTATGCAAGTTAAAGGTGGAACAGCTTATTACTATTAACCCTCTTCTTGATGGCTTTTGTTAGTTCTTTTTCACATCACGAGCCATGTTGAGGTAGTAGTCGTCAAGTTTAGCATTAGAACGACGGCGGTTAGGGGCAGGAATTTTAGTAGTGTTATCCCGATTCGTTTCAATTGGCTGTTTAGTTGAAGCTTGATTTACGTCTTGCACGCGATCGGATTCTAAGAAATAACCAGACTCAGAGAATCCGAAAAGCTTGGCAAACAAACCAAATAAATTTCCGAAAAAATTAGAAATACTTTGGAATAAAACACCAAACAAGCCTTCAAGACGAAGGAACAAGTTCCGAATAATTTGAGTTAGACGAAGCATAATAGTACCTTCAATGATTGCCTATTACCATTGTGACGCAATTCGGATTCGGGAATTGCTGATATGGAAAAAATCTACCAGTAGGTAGGTATAATTCCCACAATCCCTACCTTTTCTGAACCAGCAAAACCGACTTTACAGGACGCTTGATAGAATTCCCCTCCAAATCAACCTTTCCGTAAAAAGTTTTCCCATTGTAATAAAGCGAAGACGAACTTCCTCCATCCAGATTCATCGCGCGATCGGCTCCAAGAGTTTTCATCAAATCAGCTAATGCTGGCAAAGATATTCCATTCGCGGGAGCCGAGGGTTTTTGAGCCACCATAACTAAAATAACGCTGCCATCAGGGGTGATACCTACAGCAGTTCTGGCATTGGGTTGATTGCTGCCAAGCGCATCTCGTTTATTGGCGTTGTCCACAAAGCCCTCTTTTTCTAAGGTGAGTTCTGGTAACAGGCGCGGGCCAGCACCGATAGCATCAACTAACTGACAACCTGCTGGTGGTGACTGATTGTGTTGGGCAATGGAATAGCGGCTAGTTTGCCCGCATAAGTAACGACGGAATTCTGTGCGATTGAATATTTGGCCCAAATAAGATTTTAAATTGGGATTGTTCACCAGCCGTTCGTTTTGTTTGGGATCGGCTATCAATTTTCCTTGTCGGACAACATAAGATGTAGTTTTTTGGTTGACTGGATCAAAAAAGCCTGCATTCAAAATAGCCACGGCTTGATGCTTTTGGGCAAATTCCTCTACAGTGGCTACCTTCTGTGATAGTGCAGGAGTCACCAAAAATTTGCTATTAACTGGAATCAGCACGATGTGAGCGATGCCTTGGGGCAAAGTGCGATCGAAGTAGCGGATAGTTTTTGCTGGTGAAGCTGCAATAGTGGGTATTGAAGGTGTTGAAAAACGCAAATTAAACCACAACACCATTGCTAAACTAATTAATATCAAAGCCAGTAGTTTGATTTTTCTCACTTTTAAACTCACGTGCGGTTAGCTCAAAAAAGTTGATTTAATCGATTTAATTAAAATACTTTAAGCTGAAAAATAAGCAATTAACTTTAATTATTCCCGGTTCGCCCATTTTTTAAGGATTTAGGAAAAATAGATAGTCAAAAGTATACCGAAGGGCGTATTCCCAAAAAGGCTCAATTAGGTATATGTTCGCAATTATGGCTACTAAACCCATAAATACAAAAATTTAACTTTAAAATAACTAAACTATCTAGATTCAACAGAATATGAATAGAGTTATCTTCAAAAACATCAAGGAATAAAATATGTGCGCTATTGAATTGGAAATTAGCAAACCAGTATCTTGCAATTGTCCACAGAGATATCTGCGGTTTTGATAGTTGCTTAAGTTCGGATCGATTGAAATTGTTAACTGCTTATGCGTCCTCGTCAAAAAATTATCGAGATGTTCTCAACCTTCGTTGAGTTGGAAGGAGACAGATTCAGCAAATGGTTGATTGATATCAAGCTGCATCGAAATATTCAAAATTGCTTGGAGTCTTCACCATTCGTCCCTAACTCAGAAAATTTTTGGGCGTTACATTGGCACAAGTGCTGGCGAGAGCAATCTAATAGCCTTGCTAGAATGCATTTATCTGCTTATTTACAGGAACCAAATTATTGGGCTGCTAAAAAAACAATTGCCAAATTTACAAATAGTCAACATAGCCTAGCAGATTATTTTCAAATGGCAAATGCTGAAATTGAAACAATTCTCAAAAATTTTAATTTAGAAAAATGCTCTAGCTTAAAAGCCTATGCTACTATGGCAGTTCCCAGCCGGCTAAAAGATATTTTACGCCAACGCAAGGAAGCTGATATTTGCACAAATTGGGCATTGTTACGCAAAGTAAGCAAAAAGCAGTTTTTAGAAGCTCTTGCTCAAGCTGGATTATCACCGATTCTAATTGTTCAATATCGATTAGCCTGGACTTGTTTCAAAGAACTGTATGTTCAAAACCAACCAGGTGGCACAAAGTCACTACCAGAACCAGAACCTCAACTTTGGGAAGCTATTGTCAAGCTCTACAACCGCGATCGCCAAAATCAGTTAACTCAACCTACTCCAGAATCCACGAGAGAGAAAATTGAACAGTGGCTAACCCAAGCAGCTATCTACGTGCGTGGTTATCTGTATCCACCTGTTAGTTCTCTAAATGTAGTGATACCAAAAGATGACTCCACAACAACTTTTGATTTGCCAGATCCATCCTCTGAATCATTAATCACGGAGATGATAGCCCAAGAGGATGCCCAAAACCAACAAAATCAACGATCTCAGATTGAAGCTGTTTTGTTAAAAACTTTACAAGCTTTTGAGGCAAAAACTCAAGAAATACTTCAACTTTATTACCAACAGGGATTAACTCAGCCACAGATTGTAGAACGCCTACAAATGAGTCAGCCTACTGTTTCTCGTCGGCTGATCAAATGTAGAGAATCAATGCTGAAAGCATTGATCCAATGGAGCCAAGACACGCTTAATATTTCTGTGACTTCCAACCTAGTTAATGATATGAGTAGTGCTTTGGAAGAATGGTTGAAAGTTAAGTATGGGGAATATCGCTGAAATTATGAATGATGAGGTAGTAAGAATGACTTCGGCTTTTACTGAACCGCAGGAATTATTGTTAGAAATATCACCATCCTTGCAGACAAGTTCTTGGCAAGAAAGCCAAATGTACGCCACACCTAGCAGTCGCTGGCGTGCTTACATAAATCAAATTTGCGTTTATGGGTTTTTGAATTGGGTAAAAGCTGAATATGTTCCAGAAGCAAGTATCTGGCATAGTTCTCCTGGTATTCCTGCTTTTTGGGAATTTGTCAATGGCACAGCAATTTTGTTAAATCAAAAGCGAGTCGTTTTAATTCCTAGCGAGGCAATTGATGATAGTGAGTTAGAAGTTCCTCAAGAATGGGTAGACATTCCTAGTTGGGCAGCAGACTATTATTTAGCAGTGCAAGTTACAGCAGATGGGAAGTGGGTAAGAATTTGGAGCTATATAACCCATGAAAAACTTAAATCACTAGCAGACTACGACCAAGTAGATAGGACTTATTGTATAGATGCACGGCACTTAATTAAAGACCTTAATGCTTTTTGGATCACCTACCAATTTTGTGGAACAGAGGAGATGAAAGGTGCGATCGCTCCACTACCAGAATTATCGACTGTTCAAGCAGAAAATCTTGTGCAACGGTTAGGCAATTCCTCTGTAACATTTCCGAGACTTGCAGTGCCATTTACAACTTGGGGAGTGCTACTAGAAAATGAGCAGTGGCGGCAGCGTTTGTACCAAGAAAGGCTGCAATCTCTACAACAGGCTGCGCCTACACAATTTTCACAAGTACAAGTGAATCTCAGTCGTTGGCTAGAGCAGATTTACGATGCTTCTTGGCAAGCTATAGAGACTTTTTTTGAGCCAAACTCCAGTAGCCTAGCTTTTAATTTCCGCACTTCTTCCGGGTTAAGTGCTGCCGCTATCAAACGCGCCAAGCTGATTGACTTGGGAATAGAAATAGAGGCTCAAAAAGTTATTTTATTAGCTGCCTTAATACCAGAAGCTAACCAACAAGTTAGTATTCGCGTGCAGCTACATCCAGCTTATAATCAACCTTATCTACCTGCTAATATCAAGCTAGTTTTACTTTCAGATCGAGGGGAAATACTTCAACAAGTACAAGCAAGAGTTCAAGATATTTATGTGCAGTTGAAACTCTTTGATGGGGAAGTGGGAGAATGTTTCAGCATCCAGATCGATCTGAATAATTATCAAATAACAGAGAATTTCATAATTTAGTTATTAGGAGCCAGCAGTGTCAAATTGGTGTTGATTGGGTCAAATTTGTCTTATGTATTCCTTGTAATACACTTATTTTTGGTGTTTTTGCATAAGTAGAATGCTCCCTGTTGATTAGTCATTAGTTAATCGCGAATGGCAAAGTTCATTTTACTTATGAGTAAGCTAGTTGTCTTCAGCTTCTTGGGGGGAGATTTAAATCAAGGATTTCCTGTTGTCACGGCTCAACTTTGGTGTCATGACGAATTTATACCCGTGAAATTAACAGGGAGTCTACCGCCAGCACCAGAACTAAGCGAACTCTACCGCAGATGGCAGTTACTCTACGCAGCAGTTCATCAACGCCTGGGTAGGAATCACCGGATAAAAGTACATTCGCAAGACATAACCAATATTTCTGTCAATGACTTCGATGAAGTATGTCAACAGCTACAAGCAAATATTAATGCTTGGTTAAAATTTGAATCATTTCAGAATATCGAACGGCAGTTGCGAACTCTACTTAGTCGTAATGATGAAATTAGAGTCATTATTGAAACAAATATAGTTCTACTGCATCGCTTGCCTTGGCATCTATGGCATTTTTTTGAAGATTACCCGAAAGCGGAATTAGCTTTAAGCAATCATGAGTATGAATCTCCCCAGCTATTACAAAAGTCTCCTACGGGTAAAGTCAAAATTTTGGCAATTCTAGGCAATAGAGTTGGTATTGATATTGATAAAGATGCCTCTGCTTTACAAGGTTTAACAGATGGCAAAACCACTTTTCTTATAGAACCAACACGGCAAACACTTGACGAGCATCTATGGAATCATGATTGGGATATTCTATTTTTTGCCGGACATAGTAATAGTCTTGCTGACGGAGAGATTGGGGAAATCTGCATCAATCAAACAGAAAATTTAACAATTTCGCAGTTGAAACATGCACTTAAGGCAGCAATTAAACGCGGTTTAAAACTAGCAATTTTCAATTCTTGTGACGGAATTGGCTTAGGACGAAATTTAGCTGATTTAAACATTCCCCAAATGATTGTAATGCGGGAAGGAGTGCCAGATTTAATAGCACAGGAATTTTTAAAAAACTTTCTTACCGCCTTTGCAGATAGCAAACCATTTTACTTGGCTGTGCGAGAAGCGCGAGAAAGACTTCAAGGACTGGAAAATGAATTTCCTTGTGCCAGTTGGTTGCCAGTTATCTATCAAAATCCTACAACTGTTCCTACTACGTGGCAAGAACTGTGCGGTAATTTTGCTGATACTAAATTTGTAGGTGAAGTTTCGACAAAAGGCAAAATTGCAACACTAAAATTAAAACTTTGGACTGTACTACTTAGTACTTTGATTGTGGCTATTTCAACATTAGGTTTGAGATACTTGGGAATCTTTGAGAAAATCGAACTGCAAAGTTTCGATCAAATGCTACGGTTGCGACCTCAAGAAGAGCCAGATCCAAGGTTAATAATTGTAGAAATTACTGAAAAAAATATTCAATCACGACAAGAGATGACCAAAGGACTGAAATCCATTTCGGATAGTACGTTAGCTAAATTGCTTAACAAAATACAAAAGTCTCAACCACGAGTTATTGGACTGGATATTTATAGAGACTTAGCTGACCCCCCAAACAAATCAAATCCAATACAACTTCCGACTGAACTTAATAAAGATAATATTGTTGTTGTCTGCAAAAGCCGCGATCGCAAATATGACCCACAAGGTGTTAAACCTCCGAAAGACGTACCTGTAGAACGCCAGGGTTTTACTGATGCAATTCAAGACTCAGATGGTATTGTCCGCCGCCAAATTTTGATGATGGCACAAGAGCCTTCTTCAACTTGTACAACGCCTTATTCGCTCTCGTTGCAATTAATTACTCGTTACTTATCTTATGAAAATATTAAACCTAAATTTAATGAAAATTATGTACAGTTTGGCTCTAAAGTATTTAAACGCTTAAAATTTAGCCGTAGTGGTGCCTATCAACAAGGAGTTGATTTAGGCGGAAATCAAATACTTATCAATTACCGTAATACAGATTATCAGAGAGTTTCTCTTGATGAGGTATTGAGCGATAAATTCGATCGTAAATCAATGAAAGATAAGGTAGTGCTCGTTGGCGTGACAGCTAATACAGTCAGCGATACTTGGTCAACTCTCTACAGTACTGCACAGCAAGATTACCAAGAAATACCAGGGATATTTATACAAGCACAAATGGTTAGCCAAGTTTTGAGTGCAGTTTTAGACCAACGTCCAATTCTTTGGGTTTTGCCTTACTGGAGCGATATTCTTTGGATATGCGGCTGGTCTGTAGTTGGGAGTCTGATTATTTGGCGGGTGCGATCGCTCTCACATCAGAGATGCGCTATCTTTGTGACAGTTGTCATATTATATGGAGTTTGTGCGATCGCTCTTTTAAAACAAGGGTTATGGTTGCCATTTATTCCTTCTGCCTTTGCCGTGGTTGCAAGCGGTGTTGTTATAGTGTTGATTCAACGCCGTCAGGAATTTTTTACGCTTCCAGAACCCTTAGTTAAATAAAATTTTCCTTTATAACTGAAAAATAACGTCAATTTGATTGATATGACATCTATGGATTCGGTGCGTTGACATCGGGGGAGTCAGTATTTACAATGTTTGTATTCATGATTAAGTACCTTTTTAGAACATTTAGATTTTGGATAAATTCGCACGCTCATCAACCATCATCCATGAGCGATCGCCTTACTTTTAAGACTGTTGCTACAAGATTAGCGATCGCAATTGGACGAACAGACATTGCAATCTTATTAACCTTCCTACACGAGCGATTGCACTTTTAAGACAGTCCCAACAAGAAAGCGCGATCGCTCTCTTATGTAGGTTGGGTGGAGCGATCGCTAAACCCAACATTAAGTTATAATTTAATTTTTCTACAATCTACCGCCATATAAAACGATGATTGGTTTGTTGGGTTTCGTGCCTTAACCCAACCTACAAGATCGGGCGATCGCATTTGGAGGAACAGACATCGCACTCTTATTAACCGTCCTACACTCGCTTTCGCTTGACTTTTAAGACTGTCTATACAAGAAAGCGCGATACGCGGAGCGTCAAGCCTATGACTAACGTCACGCTTCGCTATCGGCTTATCGCACTTCAACCCTACCCATATTATTGGGGAATACACTGGTTAAAGGTTTGAGGTTGAATGCATATGTAATTTATTTTAGTTTACCCACACCTGCCAGGGTTCTGTGGATTATTTTTGACACATATTAAGATTTGTGCTCTTCCATCCGCGCTCAGTTTTTTGCCAGCCCATCCTGCAAAGCCTCGTTGCTCTTGCCACCATCTAGTTTCATGCTGCGCAAATTCATGGAGATTTTGGTCAGTAGCTGGGCGGCTTAACCAGTGATCTGACTCTCGGTAATGCTGTCCTATATTTCCTGAAGCAAAGTCCCCAAATATTCTAGCCAATGGTGCCACCGCTCTATGCACTACTCCACCAACTGTTCCTGATCTGTAATTCCTGGTGGCAACCTCTGCCCCTATCCTACCTGTCGTCCTACCTCTCGAAATTACTGATCCTTCGACCTCGAAGTATGCTTCCATCTCTTTGGCTACTTCCTCAAAAGATATACTGTCCAAGTCGGGAACTCGCTCTGCTTCAATAGCTTCTAATTCCTCTGGGACGAACTCTAGGCTCTCCAGTTCCGCTTCTGAAAAAAGCTCAATTTGTTCAACTATCTGTGTTCTCATGATTTTTGCTCATGTTGTTGATGTGTATTGAATTGGGATCGGGTGACGATAATGTTGAGTGAACAACGTGCTGGGTTAAATGTGTTTAAAGACGACCCTCCCATCAATTTTGGGAATCCTAATTATGTGATACGGATAGGTAAGCGCCTCTGTCACGAAGTCTCCAGCTTTAGGGTGGCGATACTGAACGGTAATCGCGAGTTGCTCCTGAGTTTGGGAGCCACTGGTTTCAGCACTCAGAATCTCAACCGAGTAACCGCTAGTCGGCTTCTCTCCAGCAAAAACGGCAACTACGCCGTAGGAGGTAAAATCCACTTGAGGAACGGGTGGCGGTGGTTCGGTATTATAGGTGTGCTGTTGCCAGAGATCGATCCATCGCTCTGAGTTGTTAATCACCATTTGACTGGCGCTTTGATAACCACTATCAGTACCCCGTGCAATGGTTCTGAAATTAATGTTCATTTTGAATTTGAACCTCCTTACTAAGTTTTCGTGCTGCTAACACAAAGTTTTAGCGCTGAAGACTGGGAACTTGATGCGTTAGCTTGTAGGAGCAAGTCTTCTTCTTGCCAGTTGGCGTCGTGAAATTGAGGTTTAAAGTGAGCTTGCATTGAGGCGACTTGAAGTTTGAAGGCACTTCAATTGCAAAGTCGCGGGTTGCCTCTGCACCGATTCGCAATGTGCCAAAGTCTTGTTCGGCACTCGTCACTTTCTTGCCGTCAAGCCCAATCAGATTAATGCCGTCAGGTCCAACCAGAGTTGCTTTCACCGCTTGCATCGTTTCGTCACCCGTGTTTCGCACAGCAATATTGACCTGTTCGCGCAGCGTCCATTCTTTAAGCGATGGAATGGCGGTGACTTTCTCTGCTTCCGCGAGCGGTTGCCCTGCTAGCTGTAACGCTTTGACGGCATCCACCAATCCCACCCCCTGGGCATTCTCATCGAATTCAGAAGAATCCAGTTTCTTGGCAGATTGCATCAGAATTTTCTTCACCTGCAAAGGTTGGAGCTTTGGATAACGCTCTAAGATCAGGGCAGCAATCCCTGCAATATGGGGGGATGCCATACTGGTACCCGACAGCCTAGTGTAGCCGCCACCCGGCTTGGCAGACATAATCAATTCACCAGGAGCTAGAATATCCGGCTTTGGTCGCTCGTCGCTCGTTGGACCCCGACTGCTAAAAGGCATGACGCTCGTACTATCGCGGCTAGACGCTCCAACCACAATCACATCCCCTCTAGCATCTGCTGGGATGGTAAGGCTTCCGGGTCCAGGTCTTTTAGTGCCTTCGTTGCCTGCGCTTTTCACTAACACTAAGCCGAGTTTCGTCGCTCGTTCAGCGGTTTCGGAAACGACGCTGTTGCCATCAAGCGTTTGGCTAAACGATCCCCAACTACAGTTGGCAATCCGTAATCGCTTCTCTTGCTGCATATCCTTCACGACATCCTCAATTGCATCGGCACCTCTCGATTCGGTCGATTCTCCGGGTGGGGTGGGAAAAATCTTATAGCTCCAGATTTCTGCCCCCGGTGCCATGCCTTTGTACTTGGAGCCATTGCCCGCGATGATGCCCGCCACATGGGTGCCATGCGGATGCGGGTTGCCCCACTCTTGCTGAGTGTAATTCTTCTTGTGAACCACACGACCCTTAAGGTCAGGATGGTTAATATCAACTTCTCCATCTAGGACAGCGATGATCACGCCTTTGCCCGTGCCAACCAGTCCTTGGGTTCTGGCTTCAACCACACCCACGCTAACAGCGCTCAGATCGAGTTCCAACTTTAGGGGCGTATCAAATTCTATTTGTTCTACATCGCTACGACTGGCAATTTGTTTAATTTCGGCAGGGGTGAGGTTGGCAACGACCGCATTCCCCAACCTTAAATGTTCGCCTGTCTCTGCGGTTGGCAACTCTTTCAAGAGTGACTCGATCGATTCATTTACCAAGCTTTCAAATTCGTCGAGATATTGGAATTCAAATTCTTCTCCGCGTTTCCGATATGAGTTATCCAAGTCCTCGAACTCGTTCAGGAAATCGTCGAACAACTTAGTTGGTTTGTAATGAACAATCACCTGCTGGCGCTTAGTAGACTCGATACCGCCATCTTCAGCCAAGATTTGATGCTCTAAAAGGTTTTCAAGTTTGTCGTCAATCTCGGCTCCCCACTGATTGCGGACTTCGCTTGAAGCGCCATCAAGTTGCTCGTCTGTTAAGTAAAAATCATCTTCTAAAATCATGGGGTTTTGCCTCCTGTATTGATGAAATGAAAGGAAAATCAGATCGCAGCCCCCAAACTCCCTAAATCAGAAGAGAAATCGGAGGGCATAGATGCAATGCAGTTTGTCATCAGCCATCGCCCGTCTTGAAGGAAAGTTGGTTCTTTCTCAAGCAGCAGAGGGCTTGATTAGAGCTGTACTGGCTCCTTATTAACGACGCGAAGCCGTCTTGTACGCAGTCCGTCCAAGTGATATAGCACGAAGTATCCAGGGCAAAAATGGAATAAATTCGGGCGCTTCTTCAACTTCCTCTGCTTTGACCCCAGCCTGTTTGCGAAGGGGTCCAAACAGGACACGAGTCACC
>NZ_JAVRCC020000061.1:0-42766 GCF_034530975.2 Nostoc sp. DedQUE07
ATCTAGTTCCCTCCCCTTTCCAAGGGGAGGGTTAGGGTGGGGTAAAAACCAGATTCGTAAACTACCTCGCTACAACCATGAGCCGCCGCTAGTTATACCAAGGGATACGTGCAATCAATTACCACTATTTGAGAAAAACCAAGTCCTCAGCCTTGGGTTCGTCAAACACAAGCTTGGCTTTTTGACTGGAAAGGAAGGCTGTTAAGACTCTCTGCATAATGATTTCGAGGCTAAGTAGCTTGAGAAATATTTTAGTTGACAAGAGCGATCGCTCTGCCTTTTTTATCGGTTCACCCATTTTTTGATAAGTTAGAAAATATAGCAGTAGATAAAGATATTTTAAATATTTCCAAAAAATAATACCTCTGAGTTAGTTTTGTTCAGACTCTCGGTAAAATCGGCTAGCCGAGAATTATATGTAACACAGATCGCTATTAAGCTAGAGGGAAGTTCAAAATGGTTGCATTTACTTTAAAACCAACACAGATACTTGGACGCATACTATCTGCATCGCTAATTAGTTTGATGTCCTTAGAGGTTCTTAACACCGCAGCGATCGGTCAACCGCCCCCTGCGTCTGTTGAAACCAAGCTGAAAGTGCCTAGTACAATGACCTCTTGGCCCTTTAATACTACCCGTTACTTGAAAGTGCCGCCCAAATTCTCTATCTCTGTTTATGCTCGCATTAACAAAGCTCGCTTTCTGGCAGTTGCTCCCAATGGGGATCTTCTAGTATCACAGCCCAGTTCCGGTAAAGTGTTAATTGTCCGGCCAAATGGCAGCAAAGACCCGATTATTTCTGACTTCGTAACGGGTCTACGCAAACCACACGACATTGTGTTTCATAAAATTGACAACACCACATACATTTATATCTCTGAGACTCATCAAATTAACCGCTTCATTTACAACTCTGGAGATAAAGTAGCGAAAAATCGTCAAATCGTTGTAACTGGTTTACCAGACGGCAGCACGCGGGAACTCAAAGGTGCTTATGGTCACGAACTGAAAAATATCGCACTTGATGCCAACCACAAACTGTACGTGTCGATCGCCTCTACATGCAATGCCTGTAAAGAAGATACTGTCAGTAATCCAAAGCGTGGTGCAATTTACCAGTACAACGCTAATGGAACCAATCAGCGGCTTTTTGCTCAAGGTTTACGTAACGCTGAAGGGTTAGCATTCTTACCTGGCACAAACGATCTTTGGGTAGTCGTTAATAATCGAGATAACATCGCCTATCCTTTCAACGATAGCAGTGGCAATTACGGTAAGATTATCCCCTCCTACGTAGACAACCACCCACCAGAGGAGTTCACGAAAGTTCGAGATGGCGGTAACTACGGTTGGCCATTCTGCAATCCCAATCCTTATACCCCAAATGGCCTTGACAATATGCCATTTGACCGCGACTATCAGTTCAATGCTAATGGAAGTGTTAATTGCAATACACTGGACAGGATTAGCAAAGGTATCCAAGCCCATTCCGCTCCCTTGGGACTAACATTCTTACAAAATACCAACTTTCCCAGCCTATACTCAAATGGGGTAGTGGCAGGGCTGCATGGTTCATGGAATCGGCAGAAGAAAACGGGCTACAAAATAATTTACTTTCCCTGGAACAGTACAACAAAAACCCCAGGACAAGAGATAGATTTAGTCACCGGTTGGGTAGTTCCAGCAACGCAAGAAACCTGGGGGCGACCCGTGGATATGGCAGTAGACCAGCAAGGTAATTTGTTAATTTCGGATGACTATAGCGGCGCTATCTATAAGCTTTCCTACACGCCGTGATAACTGATTAAGGTCTACAAAGACCCTAATGGCGGAATTTCCTAGTCTTTTCTTACGACTCCAGGAGTATACAAAGGCAACCGAGATAACTTAAATGTTGTTGGTAATAACTGCGATGTCTACGACGGGCTGCACCAAGGTAATTTTTCCCACTGCACGGCCCGTTTCGCTATAAGCATGAGCCGCTGCTAGTTCTTGTAAGGGATATGTGCGATCGATTACCACACGAATTTTACCCGCTTCAATCAAGTCTTTCAAATAAATCAAATCTTGAGTGTTGGGTTTTTGCAAAATAAATTTGGCTTTTTGACCGGGAAGAAACGCTGTTAAGACGCTCTCTAAAAAGACTTCGGGGCTGGGTAGTGTGGTGATATAAATTCCATTGGGTTTGAGGACTCTTTTAGTTTGAGAGAGCGATCGCTTGCTAGATAACTGTTAGCGGCGCAAAAGGCAGAATACAAAATTGCAGTTGAGATTAAAAGTTTTAGCGGCAGATCGGATGTTGATGATTTAGAAAAAGCGTTAGGCCAGTATATTTTATATCAGGATATCTTAATTGAGTTGGAGCCAGAGCGAATGTTATATCTTGCAGTGCCTAACAGAGTTTTTGATGATTTGTTTGAAGAACCCATTGGCAAGCTTTTATTAAGAAATCATCGTTTAAAACTGATTACATTCGATCCAAAACAGGAGGTCATCAAACAATGGATTGTACCCAATTAGACCACTATCGCCAGGTGATTGAAACTATCCTCAGTGAATATGCTTCACTGAGTTATTCCTATGCGGATATTCAATCAGAAGTGGTGTTCGATCGAAACCGCGATCGCTATTTATGGATGGATCTAGGTTGGAATGGCGATCGCCGCATTCATGGCTGTCTGGTTCATATTGACCTGATTGATGGCAAAATCTGGATTCAACGGGATGGCACTGAAGAAGGCATTGCCGCCGATTTAGAACGGGCTGGAATTCCTAAAGAACACATCGTCCTTGGCTTTCGTCCACCGGAGTTAAGACCCTACACAGGCTATGCAGTTGCTTAAGGTGCGTAGGCGCAGCCCGTCGTAGACATCGCTTTTTACAAGATAATAAAGAACATTCTCTTTATTCTTCATTCTTCGGTGGTAAATACAACACCTTCATACAGCAATTCAATTGGACATTCAAACTCAATGCTCGATAGAGTGACCATATCTCCAGCTGTGTAGGGATAGTAAAGCCACATCCTACCCTCACTCCGACAGTAACGTTCGACAGAGATTTGTTCCGAATCAATCAAGATATATTCTTGCAAACTGGGGATTGTCAAATAGTAAGTAAATTTTTCACCCCGATCTTTAGCGCTTGTACCTGGGGAAAGAACTTCGACAATCAGCTTGGGATGTTGAATAAATTTGCGGGCATTGAGGTCTTCAGGGTCGCAACTGACAATAACATCAGGATAATAGTAGCGACTCTGGGGAGTGAGTTGCATTTTCACGTCTAACACATTCACTCGACAACCCCTGGAACGCAAATGGGAGTACAAAGGTCTGTAGAGATTGAGTGCAATGTCGTTATGGGGAATTGTACCGCCTGTCATAGCAAACACTTCGCCATTTGCATATTCGTAGCGAACATCTTGCTGAGGTTCCCATTCGAGATATTCCTCAACGGTCATTTTTGACGATTCTTGAGGGATGGCTATCATAACTAAGATTTTTTCACGTTTGGTTTGATTGTAGCTTTTAAACCTCTCTCTAAATCTCTCTCCTAAAAGGAGAGAGACTTTAAAATTTTCCCCTTAGAGCGTCGGGAAGGGGGTTAGGGGGTGAGGTTTTTGCTAAGGTTTGTAATGAGCAATTCAGAAAAATCATTGCGATCGCTCAATCATGTTAGATTATAGTTTGTTGTTTCTCTCAAACACAAAACCTGAGAGTTTCCTGCCCATCTCCTCATTGTGGGAATGAAAAAAAGGAGTTAAAAGTTAAGTTTTTTGAAAATTATGTGCAGCAACACACCTATTTGCAACAGCTTATATGGCTTACCAGACAAGACTTAGAACCACAATTGAATATGATTGTCAAAGCAAAAATTAAAAAAATATGAATTGCATTTTTACCCTCAAAAAAATGATATGTTAGATACAGAATTGAATTTCGCACGTTTCTGGAGTAGAACGATATAGACTACTCCAGTTTTTCACCCTCAAACCCTTGTCATTTATTGCTTTTGACGAAAGTGGAGGGAAATCTGAGTACACATTTAAATAACCCAAACCTAGTTTCAAGTTAGTTAAAGTTATTGCTGGGATTGGGTTTTAGCTGAGTACAAAGAAATCCTGAACCCCCATCTATAAACACTAGAACCCCAACCAAAAAATACTAGAACCCCTACCTAAAAAAAACTTTTTTAATTCTTGTAATCCTTGAAGAATTAGAGTTTTTAGTATTTGAGTACAAAAGTAATAAATCCAATAAATTCTATCCTAGAGAGACGCAACATCTGGCTGGGAGACGGCTGCTATAAATCTTATATCGCCAATCACCTAACGCTCTGAAACAAAACAAAGCGAAGAGTGAGTGGAGGGATGACATAGCACCATGCCTGAAGTGAAGAGAAGTCGCGGCTGTAAGCACAAATTCTACCCAAGAACCGAACGTTGACACACACCAGCCGAACATCAGATATCTATCGCCTGCTTTACTTGAAAACAAGTCGCCCTCACCCAAGGGTTTGCAGGCAGTGTGGAAGACGCGACTTCAATTCTGGGCATGAAAGAGTAGCAACAGCATCTCCCACAGTGGCAGCCAAGTCCACCGACCTTTTGCGAAACTCAATGACATCACCGTCTACACGACTCCTCAACTCCGACGCTACGGAATCGCCAACCCAAGCAAAATCAGGTGGTTGCGGCTGCGACAGCCCCAGCAGCGCCACCGTGGAAAGGGACGAAAAGCTCCAAGAACGCATTGCTAAACATCCCTGCTACAGCGAAGACGCTCATCACCACTATGCGCGGATGCACGTTGCAGTTGCACCAGCTTGCAACATTCAATGCAACTATTGCAACCGCAAATATGATTGCGCTAACGAAAGCCGTCCTGGAGTAGTTAGCGAATTGCTAACACCAGAAGAAGCATCACACAAAGCTTTGGTCATTGGTGGTAAGATTCCTCAAATGACAGTTGTGGGAATTGCCGGCCCTGGCGACCCATTGGCGAACCCAGAAAAAACCTTCCGCACATTTGAGTTGATTGCAGCACAAGCACCAGATATCAAGCTGTGCTTATCAACCAATGGTTTAATGCTGCCAGACTACATCGATCGCATTAAACAATTAAATATAGATCACGTTACGATCACCATTAACATGGTAGATCCAGAGATCGGTGCATTGATTTATCCTTGGGTTCACTACAAACGCAAGCGTTATAGAGGTCTTGAAGGTGCAAAAATCCTCCACGAAAGACAGATGGAAGGATTGCAAGCTTTGAAAGATGCTGATATCTTGTGCAAAGTCAACTCCGTAATGATTCCCGGAATTAATGACCATCACTTAGTCGAAGTGAATCGAGTCATTCGTGAGAAAGGTGCATTCTTGCACAACATCATGCCATTGATTTCTGCACCAGAACATGGCACACACTTCGGTTTAACCGGTCAACGCGGCCCTACACCCAAAGAACTCAAAGAAGTTCAAGACAATTGCTCAGGTAACATGAAAATGATGCGTCACTGTCGCCAGTGTCGTGCCGATGCAGTCGGATTATTGGGAGAAGACCGCAGTCAGGAGTTTTCCAAAGAGAAATTCTTGGAAATGGCTCCCGAATATGACATGGAACAACGCGCTACTGTTCACGAAGGAATTGAGAAGTTCAAAGAAGAACTTAAAGTAGCCAAAGATAAGGCGCTAGCTGGTAAGAAAGTTGCCAATAGTCCGAAAGTTTTAGTTGCAGTAGCAACCAAAGGCGGCGGATTAGTTAACCAACACTTTGGTCATGCGAAAGAATTCCAAATTTACGAAGTGGGTGGAAACGAAGTTCGCTTTGTCGGTCATCGCAAAATTGACCAATACTGCCAAGGTGGATACGGCGAAGAAGCTTCTTTTGAGCATATTATGAAAGCGATCGCAGATTGCAAAGCAGTTTTAGTTTCCAAGATTGGTAACTGTCCTCAAGAAAAATTGCAAGAAGCTGGAATCAAGACTATTGAAGCTTACGACGTAATTGAAAAGGTTGCTTTGGAGTTCTACGAGCAATACGTTAAGCAATTAGGGAATAACGAATAGGGCATGGGGCATAGGGCATGGGGCATGGGATAAGAATTATCCTCAATGCCCTCCCCTAAACCCAATCCTCAATGCCCAATGCCCAATGCCCCATTCATTCCCAAAAAGGAGAATAAATCATGGCTTACAAAATTCTTACTAGCCAGTGTATTTCCTGCAATCTCTGTCTAACGGTATGTCCCACAAATGCAGTTAAAGTGGTTGACGGACAGCACTGGATTGACCCTGAACTTTGTACAAACTGTATTGGTAGCATTCATACCGTGCCTCAGTGTAAAGCTGGTTGTCCCACATGCGACGGTTGCGTTAAGCAGCCTAGCGATTATTGGGAAGGCTGGTTTACCAATTACAACCGCGTAGTTGCTAAATTAACAAATAAACAAGATTACTGGGAACGTTGGTTTAACTGTTATTCCCAGAAATACTCCGAACAGTTGCAAAAGCGCCAACCCCAAATAATTCGTAATTCGTAATTCGTAATTCGTAATTAGAAGACAACAATGCAAAATAACTGCATCTATCTCGATAATAATGCCACCACTAGGGTAGACCCAGAAGTTATAGAGGTAATGCTACCTTACCTGACGGATTATTACGGCAATCCCTCCAGTATGCATACCTTTGGTGGGCAAGTCGGTAAAGCAGTGAGAACAGCAAGAGAACAACTTGCAGCCATCCTCGGAGCCGATGAGTCAGAAATTGTCTACACAAGTTGTGGAACTGAGGGAGATAACGCGGCGATTCGAGCCGCATTGTTAGCGCAACCAGAAAAGCGACATATTGTCACTACTCAAGTAGAACATCCAGCAGTACTCAATGTCTGCAAACAATTAGAAACCCAAGGTTATAGTGTTACCTATTTATCAGTAAATCATCAAGGGCAGCTGGATCTAGATGAACTAGAAGCTTCCTTGACGGGTAACACCGCCTTGGTGACAATTATGTATGCTAATAACGAAACCGGAACGATTTTCCCGATTGAACAAATTGGGTTGCGTGTAAAAGAATATGGCGCTATCTTCCATGTAGATGCGGTGCAAGCAGTGGGAAAAATCCCGTTGAATATGAAGACTAGCACTGTAGATATGTTAACCCTGTCTGGTCACAAGTTGCACGGGCCTAAAGGAATTGGTGCTTTATATATCCGGCGCGGAGTTCGGTTCCGTCCCTTCATTCTTGGGGGACACCAAGAACGCGGACGTAGGGCGGGAACAGAGAATGTTCCAGCAATTATCGCCTTGGGCAAAGCTGCGGAACTAGAACTGTTACACTTAGAAGATGCGATCGCAAGAGAAAGAAAGCTGCGCGATCGCTTGGAACAAACTTTACTTGCTACAATTCCCGATTGTGTCGTTAACGGTGACGTTACGCAGAGATTGCCAAACACAACCAATATCGGCTTCAAGTACATCGAAGGTGAAGCAATTCTACTGTTATTGAACAAATACGGTATCTGTGCATCATCCGGTTCTGCTTGTACCTCCGGTTCTCTCGAACCCTCCCACGTCCTGCGGGCAATGGGCTTACCCTATACAACTTTGCACGGTTCTATCCGCTTCAGTCTTTGTCGCTACACCACAGAAGCCGAAATCGATCGAGTGATAGAGGTAATGCCCAGTATTGTAGAACGTTTACGCGCCCTCTCACCCTTCAAAAATGATGAAGCAGGTTGGTTGCAAGGACAGTCATTAGTCATTAGTCATTAGTCATTGGTCATTGGTCATTAGTCATGGGTCATTAGTCATTAGTTTTAGAAAAGTGACAAGTGACAAAGGACAAGTGACAAAGGACAAAGGACAAATGACAAAGGACAAATGACATAGGACAAATGACAAAGGACAAAGGACAAAAGTTATGTGGGACTACACCGATAAAGTATTAGAACTGTTTTACGATCCCAAGAATCAGGGAGAAATTGAAGAAACGGGCGAAGCTGGAGTTAAGGTTGCAACGGGTGAAATTGGCAGCATTGCTTGCGGTGATGCTCTGAGATTGCACCTGAAAGTGGAAGTGGAATCTGATAAGATTCTAGATGCTCGCTTTCAAACCTTTGGTTGTACTAGTGCGATCGCATCTTCTAGTGCATTAACCGAAATGGTCAAAGGTTTAACTTTAGATGAAGCCTTGAAAGTGTCCAATAAAGACATTGCAGATTACCTTGGTGGTTTGCCAGAAGCAAAGATGCATTGCTCTGTGATGGGACAAGAAGCGCTAGAAGCCGCTATCTATAATTATCGTGGCATACCTCTAGCTACCCACGATGATGATGATGAAGGTGCATTAGTTTGCAGTTGCTTTGGCATCAGCGAGTCTAAGATTCGCCGCGTGATTCTAGAAAATCATCTCACGGATGCCGAGCAAGTAACAAATTATGTGAAAGCTGGTGGCGGATGCGGTTCCTGTCTGGCGAACATCGATGATATAATAAGATCAGTTCAACAGGAATACGCCTCACCTGCTCTCAACAATTACGGCGTACAAGTTGCCACAGAAATTGTTACATCTAAGGAACGAGCGCTAACCAACGTCCAAAAGATTGCTCTAATTCAAAAGGTTCTTGATGAAGAAGTCAGACCCGTACTCATTGCAGACGGGGGAGATGTAGAACTCTATGATGTAGAAGGCGATCGCGTTAAAGTTGTACTGCAAGGTGCTTGCGGTTCCTGTTCTAGTAGTACAGCAACTCTAAAAATTGCGATCGAAGCCAGATTACAAGATCGTGTCAGCAAGAGCCTTGTAGTCGAAGCAGTTTAGGAATTGCTGTAGGACTTAACGTATTCTACAAATACGCTCTAATATGCATTCAGCCAGGAACAGAAAGTAGGATTTGAACCATATAATTGTCTCCACATCAATGCTTCAATCCTACCAGCAACCGATAGCTAAATTAGCTATGACGGCTAACAGCATATAGGCAAAAAGATTAAGCGCCTACTTGCAAATTTCATCATCCAACTCGCTTCAAAGGAACAGGATATGAGCACATTGTACGACAACATTGGTGGACAACCAGCTATTGAACAAGTAGTAGATGAACTCCACAAACGCATCGCTACTGACAGCCTCCTCGCTCCCGTTTTTGCTGGTACAGACATGGCCAAGCAACGCAATCATCTAGTTGCTTTCTTAGCTCAAATATTTGAAGGGCCAAAGCAATACGGCGGTCGTCCATTGGACAAAACCCACGCTGGAATGAACCTACAGCAACCACACTTCGATGCGATCGCCAAGCATCTCGGTGAAGCAATGGCTGTGCGTGGTGTATCAGCAGATGACACCAAAGCTGCACTAGATCGCGTCACAAATATGAAGGGCGCTATTTTGAACAAGTAATAGGACTAAGCATTGATTGTTGACAAATAACAACATCAAGTCCTATTGAATCTTGCAAGCTGAAACACATTATGACGTATTTGTAAATCGCGTATTTTTCTTTGTTCTTTGTCAGAACAAATGACAAAGGACAAAGGACAAAAAACCAAAAGAAAAAAATTTTAACGAGGAAGATCGATGAACTTACTGTCAATAATTTTGGCTGTGGAGCGATCGCCCCCAGCAGGCATTTATGCCAACGCTACCAACGATGCTCTACACGCGCTCACTACTGTCGCTCAACTGGCGTGAACGCAACTGACAAAAGCAAAGACCCACTAACCAACCAATTGCAGGGAAATACGAGTCATGACAGACGAAAACATTAGACAGATAGCTTTCTACGGTAAGGGCGGTATCGGTAAATCTACCACTTCCCAAAACACTTTGGCAGCTATGGCAGAAATGGGTCAACGCATCCTCATCGTCGGTTGCGACCCTAAAGCTGACTCCACCCGTTTGATGCTGCACAGCAAAGCTCAAACAACCGTTCTTCACCTCGCCGCAGAACGTGGTGCAGTAGAAGATATCGAACTCGAAGAAGTAATGTTAACCGGTTTCCGTGACGTTCGTTGCGTAGAATCTGGTGGTCCAGAACCCGGTGTAGGTTGCGCCGGTCGTGGTATCATCACCGCCATCAACTTCTTAGAAGAAAATGGTGCTTACCAAGACCTAGACTTCGTATCTTACGACGTATTAGGTGACGTTGTGTGCGGTGGTTTCGCAATGCCTATCCGTGAAGGCAAGGCACAAGAAATCTACATCGTGACATCAGGTGAAATGATGGCGATGTATGCTGCTAACAACATCGCTCGTGGTGTTCTTAAGTATGCACACACAGGTGGCGTGCGTTTGGGTGGTTTGATTTGTAACAGCCGTAACACTGACCGAGAAATCGAACTAATCGAAACCTTGGCAAAACGGTTAAACACCCAAATGATTCACTTCGTACCCCGTGACAACATCGTTCAACACGCAGAATTGCGCCGGATGACTGTTAACGAGTACGCACCAGAAAGCAACCAAGCTAACGAATACCGGACATTGGCTCAAAAAATTATCGACAACAAGAATCTAGCTATTCCTACACCCATCGAAATGGAAGAACTAGAAGAATTGTTGATTGAATTCGGTATCCTCGAAAGCGACGAAAATACCGCAATGTTGGTTGGTAAGAGTGCTGCTGAAGCTCCTGTAGTATAAATCGCTGCTAATAAATAACGCTTTAGCACAAGGAAAAAGGAAGAGTTCCATATCTTACCTTTTCCCCTCTCACTTGCATCTCCCCCCTAACCTTAGAGGGGACTCCTAGTCCCCCTATGCCCCGATCCTTACAAGTCACAGAGGCTAAATATGACACCTCCAGAAAATCAAAACATCATCGAAGAAAGAAAAGAACTAATTAAAGAAGTTCTAAACGCTTACCCCGATAAAGCTAAGAAAAAACGGGAAAAGCACTTAGGCGTATACGAAGAAGGTAAGTCCGATTGCGGCGTTAAGTCTAACATCAAATCCCTTCCTGGGGTAATGACCGCTCGTGGTTGTGCTTACGCCGGTTCTAAAGGTGTGGTTTGGGGCCCTATTAAGGACATGATCCACATCAGCCACGGGCCTGTAGGTTGCGGTTACTGGTCTTGGTCTGGTCGTCGTAACTACTACATCGGCACCACAGGTATTGACACCTTTGGTACCATGCACTTCACTTCTGACTTCCAAGAACGAGATATCGTTTTTGGTGGTGACAAGAAACTTACCAAGCTCATCCAAGAACTTGATGTACTTTTCCCCCTCAACCGTGGTGTTTCCATTCAATCAGAATGCCCCATCGGTCTAATTGGGGATGACATCGAAGCAGTTGCTCGGAAGACATCGAAAGAAATTGGCAAGCCAGTTGTACCTGTTCGTTGCGAAGGCTTCCGGGGTGTTTCCCAATCTTTGGGACACCACATTGCTAACGACATGGTTCGTGACTGGGTTTTCACCAGAGCAGACCAAGCGAAAAAAGACGGTACACTTCAGTTTGAAGGTACTCCTTATGATGTAGCCATCATTGGTGACTACAACATCGGTGGAGATGCTTGGGCTAGCCGCATCCTGTTAGAAGAAATCGGCTTGCGCGTAGTCGCTCAGTGGTCAGGTGATGGCACCATCAACGAAATGTTGATGACCCCCAATGTGAAGATGAACCTCATCCACTGTTATCGGTCGATGAACTACATCAGCCGTCACATGGAAGAAGCTTACGGTATACCCTGTGCGAAATATGATTTAATACTTTGTGATACCAGGATTTAGTCCACGTCTAACTTTGCTTAGTTTAAACATTGTTCTAAATGGACTAAATTTTAAGACACATTTAAGACACAATGAAAAGCAAGGCACAGGACGTTTTTGAAGATTTCACTCCGCCAGCATCTACCGATGGCAGCTATCTAGGAACGCAGAAATACATGAAGGCTACTCGGCAGCATCTGGAACGCAAATTTGAGAAAGGTTTGGCAGACACTAAGGCTCGGCTAAAAGCCGCCAAGGTGAAAGTGGGCTTGGTCGTGGCACGGGAAACTATTCAGTTGCAAGCATCCCTACCAATCAAACCGGGTGATCGCGACACAAAAGGACTTGGTTTTAAGCAGTACAAGATTTCGCTAAATATCCCTGCAAGCTTGGACGGGTTAAAAACAGCAGAGGAAGAGGCAAACGAGCTAGGCAAGCTGATGGCCCGTAAACAGTTTGAATGGACTGATAAATATCTGGGCAAAACAGCTAGGGTCAGCAACAAACATCAAACCCTTGGTGAAGTTTTAGAAGAATTTGAAACTGAGTATTTCAAAACACACAAATTAACAGAAAAAAGTAAACACACCTTTTTCTATTACAAGGATTATTTACGGCGGTTGATTGGGGTAGATACTTTATTGACTCAATCGGAGATTGACAAAAAAATTGCAGAGTTGACGAGAGATACTGCCAGATACAGCGCCGTTAAATCGTTGAAAGTTTTAAAATCAACTCTTAATTTAACTAGCTTCACTCTTGAACATTTAAAAGCCACACAACCCAAAAGTCAGGCTAGGGATATCCCCAGCGATCAGGATATCATCAAATGTCATGAATCTTTTCATCGGTATTCATTGACTAGGAGCTTGACAATTAAAAAGAATTGTTTAGACAGTTGGAAGATGTGGGAATGGGTATATGGGATGCTTGCTACTTATGGACTACGCCCAAGAGAACTGTTTGTAAATCCTGAAATTGATTGGTGGTTGAGTCCTGAAAATAAAGATAATACATGGAAAGTTCATCCAGACACTAAGACTGGTTACAGAGAAGCCTTACCGCTACATCCTGAATGGGTTTACTTGTTTGATTTAAAAAACGTAGAGTGTCTGGAACTGTTAAAAGCTCAAACTGATAACAGAACTAGTTTTACAGATATCAACACTATTCGGGTTAATTGTTCATCCTGGTTTAGGCGCGTAAATATTCCGTTTACGCCCTATGACTTACGCCATGCTTGGGCGATTCGAGCGCACATGATGGGCATTCCAATTAAAGCTGCTGCTGATAACTTGGGGCATTCTGTAGAGATTCACACTGAGATTTATCAGAAGTGGTTCAGCTTGGAGAACCGGAAGAAAGTAATTAAACAGGCGGTAGATAAAAAAGATGGTGTCGATGCGTTGATTGAAGAAAATGCACGGTTAAGGGCTGAGGTGAAATATCTCAGGCAAGCTCTGGCACGGCATCAAATTAGTGAGGTGCTATCTACTTAACTTTCTAAACTCAAGCGGCAATACTTCAAAGCCAAGCTCAACGCTCAGTCTAACTCTGACTAGTCAAGCTAGACTTGACTAGCCTGCGATGCCCCCAGTTAAAACATCCTCTTAGGGACTACAAGTAATGGACTGAATACCGTTAGTTGAAACCGAAACGTATACTTTATATCCTGCCGGACATGTTTCAGTTGAGTTACTTTTTCTAAGTTGGATTTCCTGTGAAAGTTGGCAACTCGTAAACTGTGCTTTGTCATCAAAAGATATAAATTTTTGGGCTTGGCACTCAAAATTAGATGATCCAGAACTGGGGCTGTAAACCTGCACGGTCGTATCTTGTCCAAGAATACAACTTGCCAACGAACCATTTGAATAATTACTAATTGTCCCACCTTCACATGTAACTGACGCTTGAGCAGGTAGAGAAACAGCAAAATTGATTGAAAATAAGCCTAAAGAAGAAGTGAAAACTGCCAAGACTTTAGACGAAAATTTCATAAAAAATACTGGTTAGGAGAATAAAATTTGTTACTTCATTTCTACTTTGTCGCTCCTAAAGACAGATACAGCAAGGGTACTGATCTTACTTTAAAGTTTCTGTGAACAGTTTAGCTTTTAGCAAATTAAGTTTAATATTGTGCCAGATATAAGCTGTTAAATTAGCACTGCTACGTTTTTGGGCAATGTATTAGAAAAAAAAAACCTATCTTCGGTGAATTTCTGTTAAAGACTACACTAAAAAATTTATCTACAGTGGCTAAAAACGTTATCCAGAGCGGTTTTTAGCCGTCTACAGCCCTAAATTTAGGGCAATTTTTCTGTAGACAGTGTAGACAGATGAGAGATGAGGTATTGAGCTTCAATAGTGCCACACATGAGCATGACATGTGGCATATATAAGCTAGACGTGTGCCACACATGGGCTACTTAGGTCAACTGTAGACAAGGTGTAGGCGCACTGTAGACGCACACCTGAGCTACTTAAGTCAGGTTATAGAGAGCCGATTGACCCACGCGTAAGCTCTTTAATAAAGGTTTCAATCGCCTTTCCTGCCGTTGATTGCTTGCCAACTTTTAGCTTGTTGAGTGTGCGATCGCGGGTTGCTTCATAGTCCGGCTGCGCGAAATTACCTGTTGTCTGTAACTGTTGCCTGAGTTGCTGGTTTTCCCTCTCCAGGCTTTTGACTTGGGACTGTAACTGGTCGATGTTTTCACTGTTCACTACAGTTGACTCAACGTTGCTTGGCTGCCCGGTAGTGCTATTCTCCTCTACTACCGGGCTTTCAATTTTCCCCGCAGTTCCTCCAGTTGCGATCGCACTTCACTAAAACTCGCTGCCACCTCTTGCTTAAACGCTTCCAGTACGTCTACATCTGGAGTTTTTGTAGATACAGCTATAGACCGACTAAATGAACCCCTTACTAATCTTGCAGCTGTCTGACTTGGGGATTTGTCCTCTGGAGTCTGTAAAGCTTGCAGTGCTTCTAACTCAGCATCGTCGAAGCGAAATGAAATTATATTACCACGCATTTGTAGACTGCCTGTAAACACCTATGGTTGACATATTAGGTCAACTATAATGATTTGTCCACAGCTTTGTATACAGTATCGTTGACAATCTTCAGTAATTAGCTTAAGCTAGTCGTAGACAAAAAAGTAAACAGTAGTAAACTTTGGTTGCAGCGAGTAAATCGTAGTGTCGTATCGCCCCCCTAGTTCTCTCCTACCCACATTAGATAGATAAATGATCATCTGTCCCAAAAATAGCGCGATGGCGTAAGCGATCGCTTTTTGAAACGAAGTCTGGTTCAATGATTCCAGTACCTGATACTACAAATGAAGTCAGCGCTTGAATGCGCCCCAGTGCAGAGGAGGTCGAAGTCCTCTGACTGGCACGACTTCCCCCTTGCCAGTTGTTCAGTCCCATTAAGGAGGCAATAAGAATGATAGCGTTAGACGCGCCCACTTTGGGCAATTTTCGTCAAGCGTCAAAGTTTTGGCGTTTGCGAGTGAGTAAAGAATTCAGCAAGCCCGAATATTACATTGGTCAAACCGTGCTGCACAAGATGAAAGTGAAGCAGGGTGAAATTTTGCATCCGGTCACGGTAATAGGCTTGAGATGGTCTGGGTTTGATTGGATGTATGCTGTCGAATTTCCAGAAGAGCATCCACAGTTTGAGCCAGAGGATCATGGATGGGATGAACTAGAAGGCTATTTGCTAGAGCCGATGTAATTAAAATGCCTTGGCAGGGGCGATCCTTTGAACTAAAAACTAACCCCTGCCTAATCAAGGGTTGCTTAACATTTTAAAAATGAGGAGAATTGTATGTCACAAATAGAACATTTTGACAAAATGCTGCAAGGCGCACGGCGAGATGACGGCTACATCAATGCTACCGAATGGTGTAAGTCTTTTGGGTATCGACTTGATAGCTGGAAGCAGTTGCCAGAAACAAAAGCTAGATTAAAGCATTTGAAAATTGCAGAGTCAATTGCTGAACCTTTGATTGTTGAGCGCGTAGGCAAAACTTGGGTAACTTGGGTTCACCCAATCATGGCAGTTCACCTAACGAGCTACTTTGATCCAGCCTTCAACGACCACATAGCTGAAATTTTTGTCAGGTATACCGCAAATGACCCAACCCTCGCTGCTGATATTGCCTCAAGACAGGAAACGACCGAGGGGCTGAACATCATTAACAAGGTAGTCTATGAGCGCTACGAGGCATAAAAAGCAATCCACGCCTGAGCGGGGATTGCCTAACATTTTAAAAACAATGAGAAATTTATATGTCACAAATAGAGCAGTTTAGCAATTTGGTGCAAGATGCACAACGAGATGACGAATACATCAATGCTACCAAGTGGTGTAAGCATTTTGAATCTAGACTTGATAAGTGGAAGCAGTTGCCAGAAACCAAGGCTAGATCAGAGGACTTGAGAATTACAGAGTCAAATGCTGAACCCTGGATTGTTGAGCGCGTAGGTAAAACTTGGGTAACTTGGGTTCACCCAATCATGGCAGTTCACCTAGCCAGCTACCTCGATCCAACCTTCGCCAACTATGTAGCCAAGACTTTTATCAGGTATGCCAAGGCTGACCCAACGCTTGCTGCTGACATTGCCTCAAGGCAGGAAACGACTGAGGGGCTGGACATCATCAACAAGGCAGTTCAGGAGCGTTACGAGTTTCTCAACTCTAAGTTAATGAGAGCCTTTTACACGATCAGAGACGCTTGGGGAGATAAGTTACGTTACAACACTCTTACTGAAGAAATTCAATTAAGTGGGAGTCCTTTAGAATTACAGTCTCTCAAAGTCAAGCTTCATCTAGAGCTTGATATCAAGGTCGAACGTGAGGATGCAAAACAAATCGTTACGGCTCTAGCTGTAGTCAATACCTATCCTTTAATGGATGCTGCGAATCAGCAGAGATTTGAACCGACGTTTCGGAGGTTTATCGATACAAGAAACTTTGTACCAACAAAAGAGTGTCCGAGACGATCAAAATTAAGTTGAGACTTGGTTTTTAGCACACCCCCCTGTTCGTGACTGGGGGGTATTCTTTAGCGATAAAGTTGACTTACCTAAAAAATAAAAATTGGAAACTTTTGGAAATCTAATGGATCATCTGGATCATCTGGATCAACCCAGGCACAGTAAGGCTTTGAATATGATCCATTAGAAAAAAATCTAATGGATCATCTGGATCACCCAGACCTTAATCAGTCTAAAGCAGCACGCCCACCTGTTGCTAACACGAGTGAGTAAAAGATTAACAGGTGTATATAAATACATTTTTTTATCAGTGATCCAGATAAACCACGGATTTTGTCAAATTTTCTTACCAACTGAGAAATGTGACGCACCCTGTGGAGGTGTGTCAAAATCTGATCATCTGGCTCACTTAGACAGATATCAGTTTAAAACAGCACATCCAAGTGTTGCTAACACGAGTAAACCAAAGATTAACGGGTGTACAGAGTTACATTTTTCTGTCAGTGATCCAGATGATCCATTATGATCCATTAGAAAAAAAATCTAATGGATCATATTCAAAGCCTTGCTATGACTGGCTTGATCCAGATGATCCAGATGATCCATTAGTTTTGCCAAACTTTTCTGAAAATAATTTTGTGTAAACACAATCGACAGGACACAGCATCCCCGCGTGCGCGATCGCTCACCGCTCGTTACAACGCTCCCCGACTTCCGACTTCTGACTTCCAACTTCCAACAGCTAGTTAATGAAGTTGGAAGTTATTGCAACGTGCAGCACCAAGACCAGCCGCCGCCGATTGCGTACAAAAACGTCGGGCGATCGCGGTAGGCTCTCGGTAAAAGAAATTCATACAAACCCTAAAGTTTAGCCGTTGTTGTGCGGCAATGGGCACTGCTGATAAAACACCAAAAAGTTGATTAGCACCCATAGGGTTCTAAAAAAGAACACGCTGTAGATTGTCCGTAACGCGATCACCCTGGCGGAGCCTTAACCCATCCCGTCGGCAAACATCTGCAAAGCCTACACTCTGCATTCGTGTAAGTTAAACCGGAACCCTTAAGGCTTCCTTTACGTAACTAAAGCTTGAATCACTGAAGTTACTCAAAACTCATGCGCTAATATTCTCCACACCCCTATAGGGTTCGGGGAAATCTCATGTGAAATCATTCGGTTTTAATTAACGAGAAATCTATCAAGGGTTAAGGGCCGATAGGGAGTGTCAGCGGTCAGTCACTAAAAACAGCGACAACTTCAAATTACGTTGAAAAATACGCGAAACCTTAAGGCTTCCGCGAAAATAAACCACGCGAAACTTAGAGGAAACATCTAATGTTCCCGAAAAGCAAACCACGCTAAAACAAGTTAATCCTTTTTCGGCAAGTTAACTTGTCACTGGTTTAATATTTGCAAAAATTGCAGTGCCACAAGTCCACTGCTCATCACCCAGAAAAACTCTGGTGAAGAATAACGATAAAAACCTAATAGGTTTCGCCAGAGAATTCTAAGGATTTTAAAGGCAGTCTAACTAGACCCCACTTGCCACGCATTCATGCTGCATTTAGCCGAGAGTGCAGCAACTCATTACCGCGTTGCATCCTGACGCAGACTGTACAGCAGTTCTTGCCACCATCAAATTTTTGCAACGGTAGAGCGTTAGTTGTGTGATTTTGGCGACCGCACAGAGTCAACCCAGTTTCCTGATCAGTTTTTTCGCCGTCCATTAGATGCAGCACTCCATTTTCGCTAATCTGCCTTCCCAGTACTTCCATGCCAAATACACTCGCGTTTTAGCCTAGTGTATAAAGTTTGACAAATAACCTGCAAGTTGTTGCAAAAATTTGCTGGACAACATAGTGTTATCCGGCTGCGAATTTTGACTTATGCACCGCTGTTGCATCTCCAGTCGAGGGTTAAGGTTCGATTGCTAATTCTGTTGAGTATACAGCTAAAACTTCACACCCTTAAGCCACAATTTGCGAATCAAATTACCATTTCACTAGAGTTTTGGATGTTTAAATCGCAAGCTTTAAGACAAAAACAAGCCACACGAAACGCAGATTTGTAGAACTATTGATATATAAGCATTGTAGGGTTTAATCTACCGTATACCCTGGCTTGAGTATAATTTCTTCGGCCCCACCAAGATTGCTGAATCTTTACGGGAAATCGCTTCTAAGTTTGACGAAACAATCCAAGCAAACGCTGAGAAAGTTATCGCCAAATATCAGCCCACAATGGATGCGGTAATTGCTAAGTATCGCCCCCGTTTGGATGGTAAGACCGTTGCCATCATGGTTGGTGGTCTACGTCCTCGCCACGTTGTCCCAGCTTTCTTAGACTTGGGCATGAAGATGATTGGTACAGGTTATGAGTTCGCTCATAATGACGACTACAAACGTACTACTCACTACATCGAAAACGGCACCATCGTTTATGACGACGTTACCGCTTACGAATTCGAGGAATTTATCAAAGCGCTGAAGCCTGATTTGGTAGCTTCTGGTGTGAAAGAGAAGTACGTCTTCCAAAAGATGGGTCTACCTTTCCGTCAAATGCACTCTTGGGATTACTCCGAACCTAGCGATCGCTCCTCAACATAATATAATGCAAGGTTTTTCGGCGGCGGTAGAAAAAAGAGCCTACTTCTAGCCTAAATGCCAGTTGCAGCGTTATCTAAGAACAATCTGTTTTGATACTTTAGATAGTATAACTCTTATGGAGTCTGGTTTTTAGATTTTGCTTGCATTTTGCTTTAAGAAAAACTGTAAAATAAAAGACTATTTTTAATGACGATTTTTTAGATTAAATGGCCGTTGCTTGGAGCAGAGTTGTTAACTAGCTTGAGATGCAACTAATAAATCTGTTAAAACCGCGTAAGGTTAAAGAATTCTATCTTGCCATATTTCTGTGTCTGTGATAAAAATAACGATATTACACGTAAAGAGTAAGGCATAACCAAAACCAATACTCTGTTCACCTATGATCTGAGACATCTACCCAAACTATGCTTTTAGAGACTTTAGCAACCAAGGCTGTAGAGTATTTTGCACTGCAAGTTTCAGGTGGTGCTTTGCAAAAGTTGGGAGCGGATGCAAAAGACTACCTTCAAAAGTTAGTCGGTGTAATATATACTCACTTCGCTGGTAGACAAGAAATTCAGGAAGCTACACAAAATCCAGCAGCTTTGAAAGCAGCAATCCTTAAAGAGGCTCCGAACAATGTCGCTTTTCGTGAGGAACTGGAAAGTGTAGTTAGCAAGCTGATCGAGATTGAGGGAAATGAAAATAGTGGAACTGTGAATCAGGTTTCTACTGGTTCTGGATCAAATATTAATGCTCCACAAAATACAGGAAATATAGCAGGAGGAAATCAGTACTTTCGGGGCTGAAGAACTTCACTTACATTTATCTTCAAATTCTGAATCATTAGCAACAGAGCTTCCTAAACACTTAAGATTAAAGTCATTTTGGAGGAGGCTCTGTAACTATATAACAACTTTATTATTCTTTTTTGTAGTATTTTTTGCATGGTTTTTTCTTGGACTCACTGCAAGCTATGCTTTTCCTATAAACCTTGTTCAATCTCTCACTAACTACCTATTTAGTGGGTTTAAGACATATAAATGGCAGTTGAATAAGGCAGTAGATCAGTCTCTTAACTCAATATGGCAGGAAGTTAGAGCAAAACTTCATCATATTGCTACTCCTGAGTCAGTAATTGCTACAGCAGATAAGAGAGAAGCTAATAAACTAAACAGACTTGACTCAGAGTATTGGCTACTACTGAGAGCTATTGAGTTACTTACAATAGGCGTTAATAGCTCTGACAGGGATTTAATTGATTGGAAATTAAGTGAATTAGATGAACAAAAAGATTTTATTCTTGATAGGTTAGATCCTCTTAAGAGAAAATATTATGGCTTGTTAAGTAAAATTCAAGATACTTGGCAGTCATGTTATGCAATTTTTACTTTTGAAGCAATTAGACGAGAAAAGAGTTTCAAAAAAATTGAGAAAATTTTAACAAATTTGATCATTTCTTATATAAATCAAGAATCTTCCAAGGAAAATATACAGGAAATGCTGGAAGTCTTGGACGAAAAAATTGCAAAAAATCCAAGGCTGAAAACTTTATACCAAACATCACGTCTACTCAATTGGATTTACTCATATATTGGAAACTTGAATACGAATATTAACGAAGACCCCATTTACAGAGATTATCCAGTTAGAGCTAAACGGGGAAGATACTGTTATCATCTACCTAATGGTTGCAGTCATTACCCTCGTGTAGAAAAGCCTGAACATCAAAAAACAATTCTATTTTTCAAAACTATTGAAGAAGCCAAAGCAGAAAATCTAGATTTATGTGGAAGTTGCAAAAGGATTATTAGGAGTGAATAAGCTGGTGCTAACTTTAAGAGACGCACATCTCCAAAGCTCCAACTCAACAACACACCACTGCATATTTAGATATTTTGTGTGAAATGCACAAGAAGTAGAGTGTTGTAGTGATCGCCCCCACTCGACAAGAAACTAGGCGATCGCATTAAACTATCCAATCCTCTATTAACAATCCGGTTACTTTGCCCAAATCCCGATGATTGTGCGTTAATAAAACTAATTTACGAGATAGTGCGATCGCCTCTAATATTTCAATTATTAGCTTAAGCTTGTGGAGGTTCAGTAATCTGCTGCTGAAGTTGTTGTACGTCCTCAATGGCTAATCCTGTTGTAGAAGCAATAATATTAATTGCCACACCTGCATGTAAAAGATTGACAGCGATCTCTCGTTGCATACTCGCCTTTGCCTTAGTTTCTGCCTCTTCTTGGATAGAACGATAAATCACAGATTCCTGCATAATGTCCCTCCGCAATAGACAATAAATAATCTCTTCCTCTAATCTTATCCCAGCTAAAATCGCTAAGGCAGCAGTCAAATTGGCTTGAGTTATTGGGTCTGGAATTTCGTTGACAATTTGGGCAACTTGGCGCAAAGTTGCTTCTGAATCATCGGTTTGACTCAGGACAGCAAAGGGGAGGAGTCCGGGATATTGCAAGAAAATTGCTGCGGGTTGCTCCCACAGACAAAGGGTGTCGAATTCATGGCGAGTGCGTTCCATTGAAAAGCTCGTTTGCCGAACAACATCGGAGCGAGTTGGCTGAAGGTATATCACAACTTGCCGCATCGTTTTATCGGGGTAGCGTCGATACACTCGCACACGATAATCCAACATCCGAAAAGGAATGTCTGACTTGGGGCGAGTTTGAAACTCTAAGTGCAAGACAGAATCATCGGACTGAAGCAGAATAAGAGCATCTGCTCGAATGGGTTCGAGGGAGAGTTCGGAGGGTTTTAACTCCGTCAGTGTTATCGACTCTCCCAGCAACCAACTGGCAAAGTCGGCTGAGAAGTTTTCAGCAAGAAATCGACAGGTATCGTCATACATGGATAGATTGTACGACAGCTATGCGAACATGGGATGGGGGATGCCATCGCATTAAATCGTCCAATCTTCTATTAACAATCCGGGTACTTTGCCAAAATCTCTTTAATCAACAATGACAATCAATCGCAACCACTACATTGTCTTGATATTGGCGTAAAAGACTTCGGAACTTTTCTAGCCATTCTTCATTGGATTTTCCTTCACGATCGTGCCACTTTCCATCAGGCGTAACGATAGCGTATGAAACTAAGTCAGACATTAGGGCAGAGATAGGACGAATATTGTCTTCTGATTGCACAATATCTAGCCCGTATCGACGTTGAAATTCTTCTGGGTTGAGATTGTAATGCTGTTCCTTACCCCAAATTATGCCATCATACTGACCACCAATAGCAAATCCGTCACATTTTGCTTGCAAAGATGGATTATCTTCATCTGCTTCAAAATATAGCAGCATCAATTCTTTAGCTTTTTTGCTTGGGTTTGGTTCTGTGCGATCAACAATCACAAGTGTTAAAAAATGGCTCATCTTTCAGTACGTTAAATTGTGGTTATCATTGTTCCAAAAAATACATTATGAATCATGGAATTTTCAATGATGGTTTTATCTAGGTTTAAGCTTTGCATTATTCCTTCCAAGGATTACACAATTTAACTACTGAATTGCTGAATAATTGTCTGTACAATTGCCAAAATAGCGCCGACATTATCCCATTTACCTCTGTTGTAGAGTTGTCTAAGATTTTTGTTTGAAATGCTTATGAAGTAATACGTTCTAGCGATGTACTTAAAGTTTCGCAAGTTTCAGCTAACCAGAGACAAGCAATTTTTACAGGTTAGATTAGGCGCGATCGCAAACATTTTTTATAATTAAATTTATTAATACGCGACCTAACCCAACTCTTAATTTTTAATAACTAAATCATTGCGTATTCATCCGAATCAAGTCTGTTAAAATACTATCCAAACTGCCGTTAACTTGGATGCGATCGATCTTTTCTGCAATCCGCTCTAACACTTCGAGTTCCTTTAAACGCAACGCAACGGGGTTATCCTCCATCACTTTGGCAGTGTTTAACATACTACGGGTAGCAGCAGTTTCTTCTCTACGTCTGACTACGTTGGCTTGAGCAGCTTTTTCTGCCTCAACTACCTTGCTTAAGATAGTCTTAATTTCACCAGGTAAAATAATATCTTTGACACCGACAGAATCTACTTCAATTCCATAGTCTGCGGCTTTTTGACGAATATATTCAGAGATGCTTCTATCTATTGCACCTTTATCCTCTAATAAAGCATCTAAGTTGCGTTCGCCGACTGCACCACGCAAAGCAAACTGTAATTCTTTGTACAAATAACCAGAAATATCTGATAACCCGTTTTTTGACCTCAATGGGTCGAGTATGCGGAAGCCAGCCGTCAAGTTCAACCGCAGAGGTACTTTATCTTTAGAGAGGATGTCTTGACCGGATACTTCCATATTTTGGAGTCGCAAGTCAATCGTTTCGGTTTGAAAAGAGCGGCCAAATAACCACCAAGCGTGTACTCCTGGCGATCGCAGTCCTTGAAACTCTTGATTAATGTATACTAATCCAACGTGCTGCGCGGGAACTTGGCAAATATGCAAACAGTTACGACTGAGCAATTTCACTTCTGTTGAACCCTCAACCAACTCAGCCACTAAGTTAGGCTGTAACTGAGCATCAACGCTAATATCGATAATTTCCACTGTAACACCCTGCCAAAATAGCTTGCGGCTGGTGGGTGGCAAAATAGAAATCACTTTCCCTCTATATCGCACAATTGCAACTTGCGAAGTCTGTAATTGCACGACTTCACAGTAAGCAGTTATAAAGTCGGGATGTTTTTCAATGAGTACATCTTCGAGGGGAAAGTCTGGGTTAGGGATAATTCGGCTGAGAGTCCTGACGGTAACATCTCTATCTACCGACCAAAAAGCATACTCTCCTGGTTCTAGAGGTCGCACAAAATTATTTTGCAGATATAGTAGACCAATCTCTGACTCTGAGATTTGGAACTTCTTCACTCCATTCAAGGTAACTGAGCGCAATTGCTGCACAAAAGAACTAGGTAATTCTAAGCTTTCTTCCAAGTTGAATATATGAGACTCTACTTCAATAAAACCACGCCAAAAAGCAATCAATTTATTTGGTGCAACGCTTACCCAATTCTGACCGTAGCGGACTAATGCAACTTGATTGAATGCGGTTCTGATAATCAATAAGTGTTCTTGTAGTTCGGCTTCGTGATTTCGCAACAACAGTTCTAGGTTTTCAATTTGAGCTAATGGCTGATTGAGGTCATAAATTTTTACTTGCCAATGCCGACCAAAATATGTATGTGTACCGGGTTGCAAAATTTTCTTAAAGTCACTGCGGTGATATAAGATGCCGATTTCGTTAGGTTTAATATAAAACGTTTCCCACATAGTGATTTGCATAAATAATTTGTGTGATAGCTGAAGTAAACTAGACGATGCCTGCGGCGGGCGTAGCCATCGCAACTAGCTAAGAAGATTAGAACAACACATTTATAACCTTGCTTGAACTCAAATACCACCGATGTCTCACGGCTTAACTACTGGAGTATACAGAATTTATCAGGAGGTTATTTAGGCTTTACAACCCTTTAAACAAAGGCTAAAAGATTAGTTTTAGCAGCTTGTACTACTCTATACTACAAAAAAAATGTTTACTCTGCCAGTGCAGGTTTTTACAGTTACGGTGCGGGCAAAAGCTTCTCCTAAGCTGGATTAAGATTGCTGTAACTTTTCCCAAATTGCTCAATGGCAATCTAAAAAAAGAGAACCGCGCTCAAATATGCCGTTCGCTTTGCCAATCCAGAATCCTAAAGGAAACCAGATGTAAGAAAAGGAAGGGACATACTCAAGTTAGGGAGAGATACAGTTGCGCTAGCTCTTTTACTGTTATAAATACCTGCATGACAGAGTAGAAAAAACAAAAAGTTTTTTTGATTGGGTCTTTTTGAATACCCAATAATTCTGCGGCCTTGTCCCTAACAAGGTGCCCGTACCCAGGGCGAGGGTTTTTGCCCGAAAGTATAGGAATCGAACCTACAACTAATCGGCGATACACCGATCGCTCTACCAAATGAGCTAACTTTCATGGTGAAATAGTTGAAAGTACTGGGCGGTATACGCTATTACCAGAGGTTAGCGTACCAGTCGGGTATACAGAACCCAAACTACAGCTTTGTGACTTTGTTACTATCCCGGTTCAAATTTAGCACAGGAAAAAAGTAAAAAGGCGAATTATATCCGCTCTGGCTTTTCTTTGCTCAGGTACACCTAAATAAACCTTTTCTAGCAAAATAAGCAGCTTTAAAAACGTACTTCATCAGTTTGAGAGTCACCATATTTCTGCTTGATGCGTTCTATACTTGATTTAAATTCTGCGCCTTTGGTCGGGTTAATCATTGCTACATAATTTGCAAACCCGGTAATTGCGGCAATTAAATTAGTTGATTTTCCCCAAGTTTTTCCTGATAAACCTTCTTGTTCTATTTGATATAGAGTTGCGCGAAAAGCTTTTAATGTCTTTTTAGATATATTTAATTGCGTATTTACAATTAGACCTGTTACTTCTTGCTGCACTGCTTTGCCAGAAATCTTGGTTTTATTCTCATTAACAGTAAAATTTTCACTAGAAATAATATATCTAATGTTTTTAATCAAATCAGATGTTTTGGGCGATGCATTCCTAGAAGCAGAAAATGTTAAATCGTCAGCGTACCGCGTATAGCAAAACCCAAGATTTTCAGCGATCGCAGCAAGACGACTATCGAGATTACGGCAAACTAGATTAGAAATAGCAGGACTTGCAGGCGAACCTTGTGGTAAGTGGCGGTTTTCTGAAGCTATATAGTTAATTCGTCCATCTATTGCTATTTCAGCAGTTGTACAAATCAAACTGAAAATTTTCGCCGTAGATTCCGAATAACCAAACCCAGAAAATAATTCTTTGACACGTTTGTAAGAAATTGACTGAAAAAAATTCTGTAAATCAAGATTGACTATTACATTTGCACCAACATGGGGTTTAGCATTGGTGACTATCGAACGATTTTTACAAAAACCGTGCGCTGCATTGTGAATTTCTAATTTCTCTAAAATATTCTCTAGAATCCACCTTTGAGCAGCTTTCAGATCGGGCTTTGGTGCAGAAATAATTCTTTCTCCACCTGTCTTTTTTGAAATTTTGAAAGGGAGGTAATGTCTAGTTAGGGATGTACTAGTCGTTAAGAAGCGCAGTTTTTCTAAGCTTATTCCCATTGCAAAGGCTATTTCTTCGGCAGTATTATATTTAGCTAAACCATGCGATGCCTGCGGCGGGCGTAGCCATCGCAAAAGTGCTAAATTATCTGTTTGCAACTTTTCTAGATTACTTTCAGCCGCTAATGGGTTAGTGGTTAGATTTTTGCTGTACATAATACAAAAGATTTTTTTACTCTGCAAGTGCAAGTGTTTACAGTTTAGGGTGGGCAAAAGCTTCTCCAAAACTGGATTAAGATTGCTGTTACTTTTACCAGACTGCTCAATGACAATCTAGAAAAAGAACCGCGCTCAAATATACCGTTCAATTTACTAATCTAGAATCCTAAAGGAAAACTAGATGTAGAAAACGAAGGGACATACTCAAGTTAGGGAAAAATGCAGTTGCGCTTACTCCTTGACTGTGGCTACCGAACATTACTCTTACGAGTGATGACCGACAGCAAAACACTTACACCGCAGAGTTGAGAAAATGAGGGGTCTCGAATCTGTTAAGATCCGTACCATATTGGCTACCTTGGAAGGGTATTGTCTTTTGACCCGGACAGGGTTGGGTGAAAGTATAGGAATCGAACCTACAACACATCGATTATGAGTCGATTGCTCTACCAGTGAGCTAACTTCCTGGGGTTTGATACAGGACTCGAACCTGTGACCAATCGATTATGAGTCGATCGCTCTGCCAACTGAGCTAATCAAGCAATATAGTTTAAAGTACTCGGCGGTATACGCTTATGCAAAAGCTTGGCGCACCAGTTAGGCATATAGAACCTAAACTATAGCTTTGTAACTTTGTTACTATCCCGCTCCAAATTTAGCATAAAAGAATTGGGCATTGGGAGGGCTGCCCCAAATATGCAACGCCCAAACAACCTGTGCATACACACCAAGATATCTCGACAGTCCGCTCCAAAAAAGCATAGTGTTTTCTATCTTCCAAAGAAGTTTGAGCAATTATTCTTGAGCTTTAGTCTGGGAAAGCTAGACCAGTCATGGGGTCACGAATATACAACCCTAGCGTGAGACTACGGATTGCTTCATCCCAAACGGGTATTAGTTGCTCTGCTTGATCTGCCCAATAATCGAATGTAATCAAGCATTGAACATTCGACCCCAAACCAATGCAAGTCCGCGAAAAAGCTTCCCGTGGTTCTTCTTGAGTGTCAATGAACTTCATCTCTGTCCAGACAATTTTGGCAGTTTGACGCTTGACGGTAATAATTTCTCCCCTCTCAATGATGTTGCGGCTGTCGTCTTCCAGGACTTTCTTCAACGTGGATTTTAGCGGAAACTGGCTCCAGTCGTTGGGTGGGAGGCGATTAAAAGATACTTCTAGACAGCAATCATCGTTGGGCGGTTTTTTATCCATGAACTTGAAGGATTTCTCTTGTGGCTCAAACACCCAATTTTGAGGAACATTGAAACGAACAGCGCCTCGATCTGCTACAAAAATTTTGTAACCTGATGGAGATTCCCAACGATGATCGGGTTTGAGTTCAAGCGTTTCTTTTATCCACTGGAGATTGCTTTTTTTACGCTTTGCCATAGTGTTTCTGCATTTTCTGCTGAAGAGGGTGTCACCGATAGCGTAGCGTAAAGCCGTTTGGCATAGCTTCTCTACGAGACGCTATCGCTAATGCTTAGAGCGACACAGGAGGGTAACAGCCCATTGTAGACATTGCCCTTTTTGTTAATGTTATCAAATTGCTAGTATTTTGAATAACTCTTATATTAAATAAATAAAATTAAATAAAATTTTTAGGATTCTATATCAAAGAATCCAAGGTAACTGTAACGTTGTGATTAAAGTTTCAGCTTTTAACATTAAAATCTTAGCCGCAGTGTTCATGGTTATGGATCATGTGTGCTATTTGCTAATTCCAGAGTTAAGAATCTTGCACTTAGTTGGGCGATTCAGTTTTCCCCTGTTTGCATGGCTTTTGGCTGAAGGCGAAAAACACACCCAAAATGTATACCGCTATGGGAGGAGACTATTAATTACAGCAATAATATCTCAGCCTATTTATAGTATTGTTTTCCAGAGTTTAGCACTTAATATTCTGTTTACGCTTTTTCTTGGACTTGTGATGTTGCGCTTAATAAAGCGTTATTCGCAATTATGGCAGCAATTAATAATTATCGGCTTGTGTGCGGTAGTTGCTGAGGGCTTGGGCGTTGAATATAGAGTATATGGGATTGCAGTAATTTTATTGATGTCCCTAATAGACAAACTAAAGCCTAATGTATGGTTGCTCTACTGGTGCTTCTTTCACTTTATTTTAGTAACTCTATTTATAAGTGATATAGTGCAATATTGGGCAATTATTGCAGGATTCATTGTTTTTCAATTCAATGGAAAACAAGGTTCACGAGCTAGATGGTTTTATGTGTTTTACCCAACTCATTTAATTATTTTAGGTATAATCAATTATTTAATCCAGTCTAGATAGGATTAACTATCTGTATTGCTCTACAGATAACCTTAATACAATTGGCTTCACGGATTGAGGCAAAGTAATCCTCTAATATCGTGTCCAATTAAAGACTTATCATTAAGACCGCAGGGGAGCAGCACTTCTCTACGAGAGGCTGCGCCAACGGCTACGCTCAGTGACCGAGGGGCAGGAGGCAGAGGGAAAGAGGGTTTTCTGGTTTCTGCATAGATTACGGGAATTATAACTAATTAACCGGACATGATATAACTAAACAGCGATCGCATAAGAAAGCTGGTATCCAATCCTTTAAAATCAATAAGGGCTGGCAGTGAGGCAGACAATAATTTTGCTAGATTGTTTTTTTAGACTTTGCTATAGTGTTTTTGCTTTCTCTGCCCAAGAGTACGTGGGCGTAGCCTGTTGTTGACATCGCCCAGATTATTATCAGCGATCGCGCAATGCACCACTGCATATATGGCTAACTCTTAAGCAATGCCGTAATCTGTGTACTGCCTTTTATAGGGAGGCTGCAATCCCAAAACGATGTCATCTTTGAGAACACCCATCTTAACTAACTCCTCAGCAGGATTCTGATCTGTTAAGTTCTGCTGAAGCCATATTTTTCCATTTTTAATGTCAAAATGGATGATACATCGATAAATGCGATCGAATTCTTGCCAACCCACATTCATCCACTGATAATGATCTCGCTCTGTATCGAAGATGAGTTGAGCCTCGACCTCATCATCTGAAACATCGTCACTGGCATAACGAGTAAGCAAAGTCTGAATATACTCTCGATACTTAGCTATTTTATCCATTGCACAATCACCTCATTCACTGGATCGTAGACAACTAACAAAACTTGATATATTTGTACTGCTGTTTGCGTGAACTCAAGTTGAAAGAAAGTTCGATAGGCATCTACTGGAACTGCCAAATATAATACTCGCTCAGGCTCAGTCGCTTTCAGTGCCAAGCGATAACTGAGGAATTGACCTAAAGCCCCGTAGAAATCTGTAATTGCAGAAGGATTCAGAAAGCTTTTAATCTCGACTGCTATTTTCTCACCTGCTCTCTCGGCTGCAACCAGTCTTTCTGCACCCAAATCAATCTGAAAGTTGACGTTACCAAATTTAAATTTGAGTGGATCGTCTGTAATTATCCATTGCTCTTTTTGTAGAGCTTGCTTAACTGCTTCGTGAAAAACGTCCTTTGCTGACACAGATAAAATTAGATACTTCTACACTCATGATGGTACTCTTTTTGCTGAAAAAGTAAACGCCTCTACTATTTTGACCTATAAGTTTTCGCCAGTCTGCTCAAAAGACTAAGCGATCGCACCACCATCACAACCATCAAAGCTAGCTATTGCAGCGCAAAAATATGCATCAAGTCGAATTTAGTTAACAAAATGAGCTTTGACTTACTCAAAATGCCATTTGACTTATTCATTTTGGTGTTTTCCGCAAGTAAAATCAACTTTGACTTTCTCAAAATGCCTTATGACTTATTCATTTTGGTGTTTTCCGCAAGTAAAATCAGCTTTGACTTTCTCAAAATGCCTTATGACTTATTCATTTTGGTGTTTTCCGCAAGTAAAATCAGCTTTGACTTTCTCAAACCCCAGTTTGCTTTCTCATTTCAGTAGTTAGCGCATTCATGATAGCGATCGCTATGTAGCAAAAACTATTGCAGATTTGCCGGAATTCTCCCAAGCTGATCTATACGGAAATTTTTTAAGGTAAAGAATATTAACCGTACTATATTCTTAGGTGTAGATTATGGCTCGTAGAAAAAGAACTTCTGTAGTATTAGAAAAAGCAGTGCGCCGTGCGGCTAGCATAAACTCAATTGATCCCAGGTTAGATTTAGGCAATGGACTTACCTTACCTGCTTTCTCAACTCTGATCGAGACGATGCGATCTAAAGAAAATGCTTACAATAGCGCCCTTTCCAGCTTGGATAAGTTGTATCGGGAAATGCTAGAAACAGAAAGCGAGTTGGGAGATATGACAGAACAAATGCTAATGGCAGTTGGAACTCGATATGGCAAAAGCAGTATAGAGTACGGTATGGCGGGAGGAGTTCCTAAAAATCAGCGTCGTAAGGGACAGCGAGAAAAGTCGCCAATCAATGATGAGCAACCCTCATTTGTTGCCAGTATGGAGAGCAAAAATGGAAACAAACCAGTAGCGACAACTTAATATATGCTATTCTACACAAAATTTTTTCAAGCAAAAATAATTGCATAAACGCATTCGCAAAGCGTCTGGTAGATATCGCTCTCCGTAAGAAAGAGACGTAGCACTGCTACGTCTCTATCGACTTGCAAAAGTCAATTTTCTGAAAATGAAACCAGAGGTGGATATAGATAAACACTGATGATTTATTTATATCCATCTATGATTGTCTGCTTGTGATACCTGGGAATTAAACGATTAGACTTGTTGTATTTCTGGACGACCATCTTCAACCACAAATGAAGCCCGCTTACTAATTGTGCCAAATGGAGTTGTGACGTTTGATAAAACTAGATAGTCTGTTTTGCAGGTTGTAGCAGTCAGCGCACAGCGAACATACCCGCGTTGACCGTTGAAGAACTTAATGTGTGGGTTATCGGGTAAGTAAGCTTCAACATTTGGGGTGGTATCTGCCCCATCTCCACCAGAGGTTATTGAAGTACAGACGAATTCACTCCCGACTGTAGCAGATTCTGGATTATTAAAGTCAGCCTTTAAATTCATTGCCCAGTTGGAATGAATATCGCCTGATAAGACGATTGGATTAGATGGTTTGCGCTGTTCTAAAAAACGCATGAGGCGATCGCGGGAAGCCATATAACCATCCCACTTATCCATGCTATAAGTTCCGCCTTTCCCTGGTTTTGTGTCTATCTGAGCAACTACAACTTGCTGGGCTAAAACGTTCCACTTAGCCTGTGAGCGAGCCAAACCATCATATAGCCAATTTTCCTGACGCTTGCCAGTAATCGTTGCATTCGGATCTAAATTTTCTGGGCAGCGTTCTTTAGTACCATCACCACATGGCTGATCGGTGCGATATTGGCGGGTATCTAAGACATGGAAGGTGGCTAAGTTACCAAAGGAAAGCCGACGGAAAAGTTGCATATCGGCGCCAACAGGACGCGAGAAGGGGCGCAGTGGCATATGTTCGTAGTAAGCCTGATAGGCAGCAGCCCGCCGTTGGCGGAAGATTGCCGGATTCTGGTCTGGTTCAGTATCGACTTCCGAGATGTCGTTGGCATAGTTGTTTTCCACTTCATGGTCATCCCAGGTAACAATCCAGGGAAACGCTGCATGAGCTGCTTGCAGATTGGAATCAGTTTTATAAAGGGCGTGACGGTTGCGGTAATCTTCCAAAGTCACAATTTCTGCACTGTTATGCTGTCTGGGGCGATTCTTTGAAATTCCTCCTTCATAGATGTAGTCGCCAACATGCACAACTAAGCTGAGATCGTCCTGGGCAAGATATTTGTAAGCAGTATAGTAGCCTTGCTCATAGTTTTGACAAGAGACAAGGGCAAAGTTTAATTTATTTAAGTAGCCACCTGCTAGAGGAGCTGTACGAGTGCGGCCAATGGGGCTAGCATCTTGACCGACAATAAACCGATACCAGTACCAACTATCAGGTTGCAGTCCCTCTACCACAACTCGAACTGAGTGAGCTAGTTGTGGAGTTGCAAGTACCGTACCTCTGGAGACAATACGTTTCATATCGGGATCGGTAGCCATTTCCCAGCGAATTGGCACATTAGCAGGTGGCATTCCACCTCCATTTAAGGGTTCGGGAGCTAGACGAGTCCAAATCACTACGCTGGTAGGATAGGGATCGCCTGACGCTATACCCAAAGTGAAAGGATAATTAGAAAATCTGCTTCTAGCGATCGCTCGTCGATCGGAAAATTGGTTAGCGATCGCCAAACCAGACAATGCTCCTGCTCCGATAATTAAGTTGCGTCGTTTGATTCGACTGTGTAGGAACTGCTCAAAATTCCGGTAATCTACCATTTTCTACTCCTGACTAACAGGTAAGTTAAAACGCAGCAACAGCTAACACGAAGAAGGCAGGGTGGTCTTAGGCAAACTTCGTAACTAACTCCCTTACCAAAATCAGGTTTTAATTCCTAATTTTTCTGGCATCAATGTATTAGATGTTGTTTTTCCAGATAAAAGCATATTACTAAGAGATTAATCCTTGGCAAAGAAAGCGTTAATATCAACTTAACCAAGATTAGATTTTAATCTTTTTCATTGATGCTACTTTTTTCTTCATTATCCAGCCAAGACTACAAGCAAAAAGAGCGCCAACTAAAGGTGTAGGTTCAGGTACTTGTGTATACGAAACTCTACCTAATATGGGTTTAGCATCTGGATAAGTTCTAGAGAAAATTGTCAAATCTTCACCAATGATTTCATAACTTATAGAACTGGAAGGATTAGATTTATCGTTGAACAGATAGTCTAATGCTAAAGATGTTTGTCCAGTTGAAAACGTAGTTGGAAATACTAGGGGAAATTCTGGATATTTGGTATCATCTTTTTCAGTGTAAACGGTAGAGTCACCGTCAAATTGGAAAGAAAGTGACTTAATGGCGGCTACGGGATTCTCTTCATTACTAAAAGTTGAGTCATCAAAGCTAAAAAAGCCATTTCCCTTAGTTACGGGACTATCAACTGTGAAAGCGTAATTAATAATTGCAGCAGATACAGATTTGGCATCTACAGTAGCAAAACCTAAAATCGAAGTAGCAGCAAGCACTAATTGTGGAACAAATTTCATTTCAGTTTTCCTCACCATAAACTTCTGTAAGCAATACACACTGCAAGGTATAAAAGCAGTTTGTTTACAACTTGCTGATTTCCCAAATGGGTATTCATCACTGAGTAGAACAGTGATGAAAATCAATGCTTTTTCCCTTTTTGAGAAAAAGAAACTAGTCTTCAAATAATTGAAGTCGCCCTATTTTAAAATTGTGAGTTTAAGCAGACTTTAATTAAAGGTAAAATAAAATAAAATTTAAGTTAGCGAATAAAAGAGTTAGCAGTTAACTAAAACATTTATATTCAACTGGAGACTGGCGAACAGGTGGCGTTCTCTGGGGATAAGGGGTAATGGGGACTGGTTGTACTGGAAATTGGGAGGATGAGTATATATTCATATCTCACCCTAAATGTTGTGTAATTATACTACTGATTGAAATGCAGAATGTGGATTATAAAGACTTGATCCGTTCTACGCCACCCCATATTTCAAAAAACCGTTGAGTTTCAGCTTCTATTTCTGAAATTGTTCTTGGCTGTCCATTTCCAGAACCCGGAAAAACAATATAAACGATATCCTTGGGAATTCCTCGCTTGACTCTTGATTGTACTAATGGCTCGTTTCCAACAGCCTGAGACAAAGCGATTGAACCCTCTCCAATCTGGTTTTTAGGGCCAACATCAGCATAAATTGCAAAAGCGAGTTTTTCATTGCTAGTGTTATAAACAACTGCAAAATCTCCTAATTTAACGCCTGTAGCTTTTCTAAAACCATCATTTCCTGGAAGAACAATATACGGAATCTTTGTTGAATCAACATAGCGGCGTGGATCTTGTTTAGCAAATCCAGAGTCGCATAATGCAGTTGTAGAAATATAGTATCCAGGATATGGATCGGTACTGCCTTGAATAAATGGATTGCCGTTTTTATCTACAGCTAGTGCCCACCAGTTATCTGGATTCCCAGCATTTGCCAAAAAATCAATCCCTTTATCTGCGGGATGATAAGCATTAGGTGCACCATCAGCATTAATGCTCATCCCTGCTTCATAGAAAAATGCAGATTCTCCATTTGCCTGAAGAATGGGAATTTCACCAATTTTAATCACAGTCTTAAGCGAAAACTTTGTGACTGGACTCAGGAATTTTTGAGCGACAAAACCTTCTAAAGTTTTTCCTTCAATAATAGTTGCAACTTTCCACCACTTTTCATTATCCGAATTTTGAATTTTAGATACAATATATCCTTTGGGAAGAGATGCTAATTGATTAGCTTCTTCAACAATCGGTGCTGAACGTATATTCAAACTATCTGAGATTACTTGAAATTGCTGCATAACCTACTCCAAATTTAAAAGTTGAACTCATCAAAATACATTGAAAAAACCAAATTTTGTGCTGATGCGATCGCTAATATCTAGAACGTCTTAAACTCTGATTTTTTGTGTCGCGCCAGCTGGGTGGCAATACCTGATTTTCCTGCTTTGAAGCAAGGCAAATACACGAGAAAGAACCCCCGCAACGCAGCCTAAATCTAAATGTCACTTACTAAATCGCTGGATTTCGATCTCCAACTGCTTGCAGACACCCAGAGGGTGGAAGTTGGGGATCTGGGCAGCAATTTTTGCCTAAGAAAGTACCATTCCACCCTAAAGCCGCCTTTGACTTGAGAAAAAAATTTCAACAAATGTGAGTATGCGAACATCTTGGGAACTATAGAAGCAAATCAAATCAGCACAACTTTCAGCTTCCAGCAATGAAGACTCCCTATCTCAGCAAAGCTAAGGCGTTCCCATTACAGATTGTTCTTATTGTTCCCTTCCTGATCCAAATTTTTGCAGCAGTCAGCTTAGTAGGTTATTTGTCTTTTAAAAATGGACAAAGAGCAGTTAACGACCTAGCCGAACAGTTGATAGAGCGTACTAGCGATGTCGTGGATGAACACCTAAAGTCTTATCTTTCCATTCCACAAACCCTTAATCAGATCAACGCAGATGCTATTCACAGGGGACTATTGGATGTGGGCGATCGCAAAACCCTTGGCAAGTATTTCTGGGATCAGATGCAGGCTTATGACCTAACTTATATTGGTATTGGACTAACAACAGGTGAAGGGCTAGGAGTAGCTCGTTATGATGGCAAAACTATTACCATTGATGATTGGACTGCCAAGCTTTCCAATAATACTTCCACTTATGCCACAGACGATCGAGGTAATCGAACTCAAATAAATACTCGATGGACTTGGAACAATTTTACTGAATCTTGGTATACCCAGCCCATCGCTGCTGGTAAACCTATTTGGGCAAAGATTGTGACTGCAAATTTGCCAACGGGGCCTTACATCAGCGCCTCTGCTAGTCGTCCGATTTATGATTCGCAAAATCGCTTACTAGGAATGATTGCAACAGACATTCACCTATTAAAACTCAGCGATTTTTTACGCAATTTGAATATTAGTCAGTCTGGGCGAGTGTTCCTTTTGGAGCGGGATGGCACATTAATTGCCAGTTCCGGTACAGAGAAGCCTTTTGTTGTGGTCAATCAAAAGATCCGGCGATTGCACTCGATCGATAGTTCCGATCCAATCATTCAGAATGTTGGCAGACACTTCCAAACCTCTGGGTTTGGGTCTATCACCCAAGACACAGATTTTCAACTTGAGATGGAAGGAAAACGGCATTATGTCCATGTTTTACCTTGGCGTGAAAAATATGGTTTGAATTGGCTGATGGTGGTGAGTGTGCCAGAAAACACATTCATGACCCAAATTAACGCCAACACGCGCATCACCATCGCTCTTTGTTTTGGCGCATTAGTCATTGCCTCAGTGATGGGCGTGTTTACCTCTTATTGGATTGTCCGCCCGATTTTGCGCTTGAATTGGGCAAGTGAAGCAATGGCATCTGGTAATTTCAATCAGACATTAGAAACTAGCCCCATTCAAGAACTTAATAGCCTATCTAACTCTTTCAACCAGATGGCAGGGCAATTACACGAATCCTTTAGTGCTTTAGAGAAAAGCAAAGAAGAACTAGAAGAACGAGTAGAAGAACGCACTACTGAACTTAAAAATGCATTAGGAGAATTGCAGCGCACTCAATCTCAAGTTATTCAAAGTGAAAAAATGTCTAGTTTGGGACAACTAGTTGCTGGAGTTGCACACGAAATTAATAATCCAGTCAACTTTATTCATGGCAACCTTGCCCATGTGCAAGAATATACTCAGGATTTATTAGCACTAATGCAGTTGTATCAGCAATATAATCCCTATCCTGCTGCTGAAATTCAAACCGTTTCTGAAGACATCGATTTAGAGTTTTTGCAGGAAGACTTGCCAAAAATGTTGTCTTCGATGAGAGTAGGCACCGATCGCATTCGCCAAATTGTACTGTCGTTGCGAAATTTCTCTCGCATCGATGAAGCGGAATTCAAACGGGTCAATGTTCATGAAGGCATCGACAGCACTTTGATGATTTTGCAGCATCGCCTCAAAGGTAAACCAGAACAACCTGAAATTGAGGTGATTAAAGACTACGGCACTGTACCCTTAGTAGAATGCTATGCCGGACAACTCAATCAGGTATTTATGAATATTTTAGTAAATGCGATTGATGCGTTAGAAGAAAATAATACTAAGCTTACATATCAGGAAATTAAGGAAAATCCCAGTCAAATTAAGATTCGTACATCGGTAGTTAATTCAACGTGGTTAGAAGTGGCGATCGCTGATAACGGAGTTGGTATTTCTCAAGAATTTCTGCAACGAATATTCGATCCCTTTTTCACCACTAAACCCGTTGGCAAAGGAACCGGAATGGGTATGTCCATCAGCTACCAAATCATCACAGAAAAACATGGCGGTAAACTAGAGTGTTTCTCAACTCCTGAAAAAGGAACCGAGTTTATCATTCAGATTCCTCTGCGGTTAAGGAATGGTTGAGGCTGCGATCGGGGAACAGGAAGATGTAGAGAGTTTTGAATTATACAGCAGATTGCAAGTTGGGGAAGAGTGTACTTCATTGACTTGCAAAGTGCTGTTAGTAACAATACCTTTGCTAATTTCCGAAGCTTGAACAATGATTTGCCGTTTATGGCGATCGCTCGCGATTTTTGATAATACACCAACTGCTCTTGTCACTTCGCTGTTATAGATATTGTTCGGTCAAAAGACAATTATAAAGTTATTTTGTTGGTAAAAGAGTATACAATGAAGTTTTTTTGTTGGTTAGAGAATATACAAGTTTTGGGCGCAAACAGATTATACAGTTGAACAGATAGTTAAAGTCAGTAGTTCTGTTTGTTAAAAAATCTATGCAAATACATCAGGTGATTGAAACCTACGATCGGGGATCGGTAGATTATGACGCAATTATGAAGCGTTACTGGCACATCGAGCGCGAACCCTTAATTGCCTCCTTGCAGCTCAAACCAGGACAAACCGTATTGGATGCTGCGGTAGGAACTGGTCTTAATCTTCCAGCCTATCCTGAAGGTGTACGTGTGGTCGGTGTCGATCTCTCTGAGAAGATGATGGATGAAGCACGTAAAAAACACGTATCCGCAGACATCACCTTCAAAGTATCGGATCTCTGCAATCTTGATTTTCCTGATAATACTTTTGATGCAGCAGGATCGGGATTTACCTTCTGTGTCGTTAGCGATCCAGTCCGCGCCCTTGCAGAGATCCTGCGAGTTACTAAGCCTGGTGGCTTGATTGCCATTCTCGATTACTGCAAATCGCAAGATCCAGAGATTCAGAAATGGCAAGAATTAATATCTGATGCAGCTTCACAGCTAGGCTTCCCGACTGACAAGATCAAGTGGGATGCATTGATGGATTATGACGAATTGATTTACAACAGTAAGCTGACCATTGAAGTGCTTGCAGACGATCGCATAGAAAATCCAAACCCGTTTTTATGTGGTTGTCAATTCCTGCTGAAAAATTCCAAAGCTTAAAGGCAATAGGATCGCACTCTTGTTCAATGAGTGCGATATTTACGACAAGTCGAATCACAAGTGATTTTGAAACAGTTCTAAAACATGTTGCCAAGCATCAGGAGCAGCTTCAGGATTATAACTTGGGTGTTGTTCCATAAATGGGTACTTGTCTTTGAAAAATCCGGCAAAGAATCCATGTCCTGCATCGTATCGAAATACACGATGATTGATTTGATGTTTCTTTAATTCTGCCTCAATTTGCTCGGTTTCCTCCTGTGAAACTAATGTATCTCTTGTACCATAAAATGCATAAATAGTACCTTTGATTTCCGAGGTGCGATTAATAGTTGGAGTCTCTTCGCCATAACTAGAAGTGGTAATTCCACCACCGTAAAACAAAGCTGTTGCTTTGATATCAGAGAAAGTTGCAGCCATATAAGCAACATGACCGCCAAAACAAAAACCAATCACACCGATTGCATCATCTTTGACATTGGGTAAAGTTTTGAGATAAGTAATGGTAGCTTGAATATCGCTCAATATCTCTTGATATTTTACTTGTTGATAATATTCCAACCCCAGCCTATAGCTTTCTGGACTGAACCCAACATCTTCAGCGCTAAAATCAGCTTCAAAACCGGGAGCAATACGTTGATACATCGCTGGGGCGATCGCTACATAACCTTGTTTAGCGATTAATTCCGTAATATCCCTAATATTACTATTGATTCCAAAAATTTCTGGAAAAACTATAACTGCACCAAAGGTTCCGTTTTGTGCTGGTTGAGCTAAGTAAGCATCAATTTCTAAGTCATCGTTGGGTACTTTGACATAGGAAGTGTGAATTTCGATGTTTTTTGTTTCTAGCATCTTTGTTTCGGCTGCTTTTATACTAACTCATCTATTTTGACTGTTTTTTGATACCAATGAGTGATGTCTACAACGAGCAAAAACACTAAGAGTATTGCTCTACTCAATAGACTTCTTGGCATTTGTGGGGTAAAGGAGAAGGGGTAAAGGGGAAAGGATGAAATTTTCCCAAACCCAGTAACCTTTCACATGCACCCCAACGTCAAGGCAAAAGTTACTTTTGCAAGATATCTAATAGATATGATATTTTCAGAAATTAAATATGTGCGATCCAAAACCTTTGTAGGGGCGTAGTCCTGCTACCTGTATCCATGCAAATCAGATGAATTTCTAACTTTTGAATAAATGGCATCTCAAACTTCTGGAAGATTCCAAGGGTTTTTGATTTGTGCGACCTTACATAAAGTAAGCATAAAGACTCAAAATTAATAACCACAAGAAAAAAACAATGCCAGATCAAAGTTTTAGAACAGATATTCCAGAAGTTGACCCAACGGAGATTGAAGATAATCGAACTGCGATCGCCGACGAACATCGTTCGTTCCTGGAAAAAGTGCAGGTCAGAGCCGGGTTTGCAGACCCCTATGATGCCAGAGACTTTACCGAAATTGTGTTTCGCGTCATGCGCGACTTAATGACCACAGAAGCTAGCGATCGCGTCGAAGCAGAACTGCATACAGAGGCAGTGCCTACAGATGAAAAAGCACTCCAGTTTGAAGTATCCGATCTCTGGAGAGACAGCAATCCACTTGTGAGATTTTTAAGCCGGGTTCGTCCACCTTGGCAAGGCCCTGGTATCTTTAAGATCGATTCCGATCGCTTCCTGTTCCGAGTTGCTAACGAAGGTGGAAAACCGGGAACAGTAGACCGAGAAGAAGCGGTTAAAGCAGTATTTTCTGCTACTAAAGACGAACTTTCCGAAGAACGAATTCAGGAAATTGCTAGCTGGCTACCTGATTATGTACGTCAGCTTTGGGAACAGGCTTAATTAGAAGTATAAAAAAAGTAAAGTCTGTTTGTGAGTAGCGATCGCAAACAGGCTTTTTCAATAGGTTTAGCCTACAGCAAACTCTGTATACTGCCTTACATGAGGTGCATGATATGCTATCACAATATCTTGCTTAGGCACTCCCTCGGTCACAAGTTGATCTGCTAGGGCATCCTCCGTTCCGTCATGCTGCACCCAAATCTTCTCATCCTTGATATCTACATGCAGCACACAGCCATAAATCCGGGTACTACTATCCTTCCATCCCACATGCACAAGCTGATAATGGTCTTTTGTAGTATCAAAAATGGTTTGACTTTCTATTGGATCGCTCTTAGAACGCAAGTTTGCCCGCGCTCTCAATAATCTCTGAATTAGTTCACGATATAAAATTAGCTTATCCATTCTGCAATCTCCTGTTTTTCTGTGTCGTACACCAAAAGGGGAATTTTATTACGGACAATGACCGTTTGAATAAATGGATATCTGAAAAATCGCTTATAAACGTCGAGCGGAACTGCCAAATACAACCTCCGCTCTGGATCGTTATCTTCCAGAGCAATACGGTAGTTAATAAATTGTCCAATTGCAGTATGGAACTCAGAAATCGTTGAGGGTGCCAAAAACGTTTTGATTTCAACTGCAATCTTTTCCTCATCCTTTGTCGCTGCCAGCAAAAGTTCTGCACCCAAGTCGATGTAGAAATCAACAAACCCCAAATCAATGTGGTAAGGATCGTGAGTAATTATCCACTCTTCCTTCTCAAGGGCAGTTCTAACCAGTTCATGAAACCTATCTCTTGCAGACATCGTAGACAGCTAACCAGAAAGATAAAGTCTTTTGCCTAAATTCTATCGTGCATCCCACTAAAGCAGCACCAGGTCTAAATACATTCGGCTTTGCATAACCCGAAAAATATCGCACAGTCTTTTGTAGAAAAAAGAATATATAGACCGCAAGACTATATCACCTCACTAGTAAATCTGTGACAAAATAATATTGTTGTTTTATAGCTAATGCGATCGCTTACGACCTATGATTTCTACCATCTCGCGCCGCTACAGCTTGGATGAATATCGCGCGATCGAAGAAAAAGCCGAAGGACGCAGCGAATATCGAGATGGAGAAATTGTACCCATGCCTGGAGGAACCCTTAAACACAGCCGCATCGGTGGCAATATTTTTGCCTTTTTCAAGTTTTTGCTGCGCGATACTCAATTCGAGCCAATTAACAGCGATTTACGGCTGTGGATTCCCGAACATCGACGCGGAGTATATCCAGATGTAATGGTTTTTGACGGCGAACCGCAACTAAATGGCGATCGCTCAGATGAAGTCTTGAATCCCACACTGATTGTTGAAGTTCTATCTCCTTCCACCGCAGATTGCGATCGACTCAGTAAATTTCGGATGTATCGCTCAATTGAGAGTTTTAGCGAATATTTATTATTAGAACAGAATGAACCTTTTGTTGAACGCTATAGTAAACAAGCCAAAGGTTGGTTGCTCAGTGATTTTAGTGGCTTAGAGCTATCTATTTCTTTAGATTCAGTTAATATTGAATTGCCGATGGCAGAAATTTATCGCGGCGTTGTTTTTGACTAAATCAGGTTTGTGACGATGTATGCTTTGGCAGGGGTGCGAATTTTTTACTTAGACAAAATAATTGGAATCAAGTGTTGCTCAATTTCTTGAATGTAGGCTGTCAAACCTGTATGAACACCTCTTTCACGTAGAAGGTTCAAATTTGTATCTTCCCAACACTGTTGTTCGCGTTCCATATCTTTGCCTGTTAGCCGCTCAACTACTACTTTTGGATTTCTAATTCTATCGGGTTCTTCATGTGAGGTAGAGCGTAATCTGTGTGATTCTATGCAAGGGTCGAAATTCAATCGAGCTTTGATTTGTTCTAGAATTCGTTCTTCTTGATTAGACGGAATAAACCCATTGAGAACCCATGCTTCACGCTTTGGGTTAGCTGCACCAATAACAATTTTTAGTTGGGGCTGTCGATTAATATGTTCTGAGCGTGCTTGCTCAAGCCCTTCTCTACGCTCTGGTTGATTGTCTAAATCACGGATAAAGATAACAGCTTTAATCTGTCGCGTTATTTGAAGAAAACGTACCAAATTAAGAACCTTGATAGATGCTGCTCCATCGGCTTTTAACGATAGATTCTTACTATCATGGCCTAGAAATCTTGGAGGTTTATATGAACCTATCCCACTAATAAAATCCTTTGAACCCAGATATGGATAGTAGCAAG
>NZ_JAVRCC020000062.1:0-42278 GCF_034530975.2 Nostoc sp. DedQUE07
TTGGTGGATTAACATCGGAGCTTAATCGTAAGTGATTTACCGGACATGATATAATTTCTTACCACGTAAAAAACAACCAGAATCTACTTAACATTGCCAACTTTCATGCCTGAAGCCTGCTTATTTTCAACTCAGCATTCCTGCGTTGTTTTTTGCTGCTTAGTCTAAACTCCGCTGAAAAATCCACTTTTCTTGAAGTAGGCAAAGTAGATATTGAGTAATTCGGTGTTTATAGTTGGATAAATAATATTGGTGTCAGCAAGTCCAGTCAATGTATTTTGGCAATCAAATGCTGGTAACTGCACGTTTTTTAATAATTGTTCGTCTAACAATGGCAGGAAAGCATGTAAAGCATTTGGAATATTGTGTTTCGCATTGTGTAGCAATTTAGCATACCACTCATGGTAAGAAACTTGCTCTAGCGAATAGCCTAAAGACCGAACTAAGTCACACCATTTACCCCAAGACAGACAATCAGGAGAAACAAGGTGAAATGCCTTGGCGAAGGAGTCAGGGTTTTGAGAGAGGTGGACGATCGCTCTGCTACCATAATCAACTGGGGTCAGATCGAGGGGGAATTCCAAATCCGGCACCATACCTAGTTCGATACAGCCTTTAGTCAGGCTGCAAAAGAAGTCATCCACATTGGCGATTCCCGTTTGGCTGTGTCCTGAGATTGCACCAGGTCTGTAGATGCATACAGGAAGTCCGCGATCGCGTGCTTGCATAACTAGCTTTTCTGCTACCCATTTACTCTGTAAATAACCCCCTTGCAACCCTTGAAATTCTCCTAATTCATCGGATTCTTGAATGTAGTTCGCATTTGCATAAGCAGGAGCAGAGAAGATGCCCAGCGTCGAAACAAAATGCACGGGTTTGACTTTCGTTTGAGCGCCTAGACGCAAAATCGCCTGAGTTCCCAAGACATTGGCTGCTTTGAGTTTGGCGTAGGGATAAAGAAAATTGACGACAGCACCATTGTGATAGATGACATCAATTTCCTCGCTAAGTTGATGGAATTGTGACTCGTTCAGACCTAAGTTGGGTAACGCCAAATCACCAATGATTGGAACGATCCGGGAGCGAAACTTTTCTTGCCAAAGTCCGTATGCTTGTAAATGGCTTTGGATACGTTGGATTCCTTGTTTTACATCCTGCGCTCGCACTAAGCAATAAATATTAGCTGTGGTCTGTTGCAGGAGTTCGTCTACTAAATACGCACCGAGAAAACCGGTTGCTCCAGTTAAGAAAATCGCCTGGGGTTGAGCGATAAACTTGAATGGTGTAGTTGGACGAATTGCCGGATCTAAGACAGCTTCTGCTGCCAAATCGATCGCTAAATTGGCAGCCATTCCTGTCTGAGCGATCGCTTCAATTACTTGAGCCACTCCCGCAATTGTTGGGACTTCTAATAATTGATGAATGGGTATGGTTACATGGAAGCTTTCTCGCAACCGAGACAGCAGTTGCACTGCCAACAAAGAATTGCCTCCCAAGTCGAAGAAGTTATCGTAGATGCTGAGTGGGGATCTGTGAAGTAAGTTTTGCCACAGGTCAGCTAAGTGTTTCTCTGTTTCAGTGCGAGGTGCAACAAATGTCTGATGCTGTTGGTATTGAACTTGAGACTCTTCCATATACTGGAGAATCTGCTCTGGTGTATGCCAATCTGAAGCAATTTTTTGGAATAAGGCGGTGTAATTGGCGGATTGTTGGGGTATTGCCCGATCGCTTGGGGTTAAATTCCCTTCAGATGCCGAATGTATTGCTTCTTTGTCTAATCGTTCAGAAGCAATAGCGATCGCTCGACAATCATCTGCTGATAACTTATAACAATAGCTTTCTGCTAAACGTTCCTTGTCAATTGCTGTCAACTGTTCGAGAAAATCGCCAACAGGCTGGTTTTTGGAACTGGGTTTGTAAATAATATCGATTTGCTTTAGTCCGCGTGCCAGGGCAATTTTACCCAGGAAGTTGAGCATTTGATATTCAACTCCTCTGCCCAACACTCGACAACTGAGTAATAAAGTATCTACCACCAGGGCTGATGCTGTGGCCTGTACCATCATCATACCCACCAAACCATAATTACCAAAGCGGTCTTTTACATCCACAACATAGCAAGTATGAGTATCTAACAGGCAAAAGGTTTTGATTTCAGCCGACGTTCTGCGTAAGGTGGTGGTATTAAATTGATTTGTTCGCTGCGTTAGTTGAGCAACACGATCTACCTGGGAGGGCTGCATTTCCATAATATCCACTTGCAGATTGAGGCTATTGAGGAAATCTCGCAACGTGAGAGATTCGTTTGCCGCTTGCTGACGTTGGCGATTTTGCTGGTAAACAATCGTTCGCTGTCGATCCTCTACAGTGATCTTGAGACGATCGAATGCCCAGATATGAGCCAGGAATTCGGGAATTTCAGTGGCATTTGTGGGCAATTGCAGGGTTAAAACTTCTGGACAGTGATAGCGGACTTGTGCGCATTCGATCGGATTGTCATCAATAAAGATGAAGCTATCTAAACTCAGCCCTAGTTCTTGAGACAGCAATTTCAAGTTTTCTGATTTAGTCTGCCAATTAATTTGCCAAGCCGCCAAATGGTGACGCTTTAGCCGCATATCGGAGCGTTGATCTAATACAGCAAAGACATCTGCTTGATTATTTTTGCTGCACAAACATAGCAACATCCCGCGATCGCACTGCTGAATCATAAATTCTTGCAATGCTTGATAGGATGAATCTATGACAATACCTTCAACTCCATCCTCGCCACAAACACCTTGCCATAAGGTTTGATCGCAGTCTAAGACAATTACTTTATAAGGCGGTCTATGTAGGCAGTGAATTTTTCTCGCCAATATTGTTCCTAATGCTGTGAAGAATGCTGGTGTAAATGGAATATGTCCGATTTCATCGCTATAAGCATCATAGAAGTTAGCTACTGGGTAGCTTGTTGCTAACTCCTGATAATTAATAATATGCAGTCCACTAATATCGGCAAGTTCTGTTAATAACTTTGCTTCAATTTGTTGCAAAAAAGTTGCCATTTCTGCATCAGCAATTATTGAATTACTTGGCAACAAACAAAGCAAATGGGGAATTTGAGTTTGTTCGCATGATTGACGTAATGCTATAACTAAATCCTGAGTATTGCGCTCAAGGGAATTCTTTTGTTCGTTACAAGATAACTCTTGTGAATCCTGTAACCTAATCCAATCTTCTAATCGCACTAGAACAATATTGACTCCCGTTTCATTTTGCGATAACAGACTATCAGCAGTCAGCAGTTGTTGAAAAACCTGGTTATAGGGAGCAAAGGTAATTTCTGAGGGTAAATTGAGTTGCTGCATCCAGAATTTTAGAGAATCTGCAACCGAATCGGCGGTAAAAGTAGCTGCGATCGCCAACTTTTGCTTTTGATATCGGCTCCTAGCTAATCTTGCTTTTCTATCAAGGTCTATTGGTAGTCTCAATTCATTGAGGCGAATATCTTTTGATTCAACCCATTGTTCTAAAATTTGGAATAAAGCATTACCAAAAGCGTCGATTGTTTCACTTTCAAATATGTCGGTGTTATATGCAATTCCTATTTGTAAATCCGCTCCGACTTCGTAAATATAAGTATATAAATCTAAATCAGTCGGCCCCCAAATTCCCTCATCAATCAATGAAAACGTCAGATTGGGTAAATTTGTCAGGTCGCTCGGTAGTTGGCTGTTGACATAGCTTAATCCGGTGCGAAATGTTTGAAAAAAGGGAGTATCTTGGGCAACCCGACTCGACCCCATGACTTCAACGACTTTACCAAAGGGGACATTTTGGTGAGCATAAGCAGATAACAACACCGATCGCACTCGGCTAAGTACTTCGGTAAAAGTGGGATTGCCAGACAAATCTGTACGCAGCAACAAAGGATAGCCAAAAAAACCAATCAGAGATTCTACTTGCGGATGAACTCGACCAGAGGCGGTAAAGCCAATTAAAATGTCTTCCTGCTGAGAGCATAGGTAAATCAAAGCCTTAAACGCTGCTACGAAAGTCATAAAGGAAGTAATTCCCATTTGTTCGTGACTTCGTTGTTTGATTGCAGCCCACAAAAGAGGATCGAGTTTAAAAAACTTTCGCCGACCCTGGAAATTCTGGAGTGGCGGTCGGGGATGGTCGATGGGCAATTTTAATTCAAATGATGCCCCCTCTAGTTGCTGTTTCCAGTAAGCTAGTTCGCTTTTGAGTGCATCATTGTTGAGCCACTGGCGCTGCCATACGGCAAAATCTCGATATTGGATGGAAGGTTCTGGCAGTGGAGAAGGCTGTCCCTTGTAAAAATGACTGTAGACTGTCGCCAGTTCTCGAATCCATAAACCCATCGAGATCATATCGCTGATAATGTGATGAATGACGAGCAAGAGAATGTGCTCGCGTGCATTTAAGCGAATGAGTTTAATCCGCCATAAAGGAGCGATCGCCAAATCAAAGGGAGCTTCGGCTGCTTCATCGGCAATTTGCCAGAAAGTTTTTAATTGTTCGGTTGCATCTAAATGCTCAAGATTTAAAACAGATAATTTAAACAGTTCTGGTGCAGTGATATTTTGCACGGGATTCCCTTCCCACACCCCAAATGTTGTCCCAAAGACATCGTGGCGACGGAAAATTTCATTAAGACTTTTTTCTAGGCAGTTTAAATCTAAATCGCCATTCAGCCGCAAGGCTTGAGCAATATTATGAGCAGATTCTACAGCAGCTAACTGAGCCAAAATCCACAGGCGTTCCTGCTGGAAAGATACCGGCACGTTTTGCGTTTGTGAAAGCGGAACCAAAGGGATGGAAGCAGCCCCGATTTTGTTCTGATGTAGTAACCGGATTAGCTCTACTTTATTGTTAGCTAAAGCATTTCGGAGATCGGGAGTGATAACTCCTTTAGGTGCTTGAATGCGGAGTTGTTCTCCATCAACTAATAATTTCACTCCCCGGTCTGAAAGTTCGGCTAAAAGGGCATTTAGGTTCATAGTATTATTTCTTCCACATCCTCAGTAATTTCCATCGCCGAATTTTCGTTGAGTCCCTGTAAAGCTAGCTGTTTTAATAACAAGTCTGCTAGTTGGTTGATGCTGGAACCTTCAACAAACTTTTCTAAAGAAAGGTCAATTTTCAGTTCTGTGATGATCCGATTGCGGATTTCGATCGCCATCAAAGAATCTAGTCCGGCTTTGCTCAGTGCTTGATTAGCATCGACTCGATCCACAGAACAACCCAACACTTTGGCAATCTTTTCTTTCAGGTAAATGGTTAAAATCTGCAAGCGATCGCCAAAGTCATGAGTTTGCAATTGTTGCTGAATTTCCATCGGCGGTGGTGATGCCGATTGAGTAACCGCCAGTTGAGAAAACTCTGCCAAATATGCCGGACAATTCCCCTGTGAGAATTGCTGCATAAATGTCAGCCAATTGAGCGGCATCACACCTACTTGAGCAACCTCCCAAAAAAAGCTCTGCTCTAAAGCCTGTAAACCTTGGGATGGCGATATCATTTCCATTCCCTGATGTTGGAGTTGCTTACCGAACTGACGCTCGGCTGCTGCACCAATTTCAGCCCAAGCTCCCCAGTTAATACTCAATCCCGGTAATCCCAATTGATGACGATAATGTGCTAGAGCGTCTAAAAAGGCATTGGCAGCACAGTGGTTAGCTTGACCGGCAGAACCCAAAACAGAAGCAGCCGAAGAAAACAAGATGAAGAAATCGAGCGGTAGGGCTTGGGTTAATGCGTGCAGATTCCAAGCACCTTGTACTTTCGGTGCCATGACTTGATGAAAGCGCTCCCAAGTTTGCTGGAGTAAAACACCGTCATTCAAAACTCCGGCTGCATGGATAATGCCGTGTAGAGGCGGGTGGCTGCGGTCAATTTCTGCCAATACCTTTGCCACTTGTGACTGCACAGACACATCAGCTTGCATTACCATCACCGATACACCTTGTGCCTGAAGCTGTTGAATCTGGCGATCGCTCTGTTCGCTTGTCCCTTTGCGTCCCATGAGAACTAAGTGCTTTGCCCCACGTTCTACTAACCAATGGGCAATTAGCAGTCCCAGTCCCCCTAATCCACCAGTAATTAAGTAAGTACTATCTGAATGGATGGGGATATCTGCTCGATTATGAGAGTTACGATAAGGAACCAGTCTTGCCACTTGACGCATCCCATTACGGAATGCAATTTGGTTCTCTCGATCTGGTGATGTCAACTCTGCAAATAGTGCATCAAGGGGGTTTTGACTTAGCCGATAATTTTCTTGGAGGTCTAAATCTATCAAGCGAAGCTGGAGTTCTGGGTGTTCTTTGACGATCGCCTTCCCCATTCCCCATAGGGGTGATTGAACTAATCCAGCTTTATCGGCAACTGCTCCTTTAGTTATTACCCATAACTGAGGTGGTGTTATACCCATCTTTTTAACTAGCGCTTGCACCAAGTACAGAGTACTGCCACAGCCAATACGGGTTGCTGCTTGCAAATCTTCGACGCTTAAGGTTGGTGCAGTTTCTCCACTCTCTAGGCTCCACAAATGTACCACCCCTGAGAGACGCGATCGCTTGCTAAGTATGTGCGAAACCAACCGCTGAAAATCTTCCGGTTTCTGAGGATTAATCCTGAACTCGAACTCGCTCAACAGTTCGTATTCCTGTCCGGGAAAAACTAGAGTACAAGTATCTCCTCGTTCTTGAAACCGTCGAGCAAGTTTCTGACTGATACCTTGACTATCTGCTAAAATTAGCCAGTTTTGTGGTATATGGCTCTCGGTTCCTTTTTGGGCAACGATCGCAGCCTGAGCCAGGGAACCGATGATTTTGTTTTTAGGTGCGATCGCCACCGCCGATGTAAATCCATTCGCTTGCAACACATCTTGCCACTCGGCACTACTTAAGAGCGGGTAATTCGGTCGCAACCAGCGATCGGCAAACAACCACCAACCTGGGGTCAAGCCAAAGCTCAGATCCAGCCAACAATGGCGATCGGTGACTTCTAACATCACCAGAATTCCGCCTGGTGCTAATAAGCTGTGGACGTGGGCCAATGTTTGTTGTAAATCTGGTGTCGCGTGCAGGACATTGGCTGCCAGAATCACATCATATTGTTGCCCTTCCAAGCCTTGAGTCGCTGGATCTCGGCTGATATCTAAAGATTGATAGCGGACAAATGGGTAATCCCGAAACTTCTCCCGTGCTTTGGCTGCAAACAGCGGTGAAATGTCTGTGAAAGTGTATTCAGCTTGATAATTATTCAATTGCGGCAGAATGTAAGCGGTTGTGCTGCCAGTTCCCGCTCCAATTTCTAGCAAGCGGATCTTGCTTTTCTGTGGTACTCGCAGCAGTGCTGCGGAAACTGCCTTTTGCACCAATGTATTCATCACTCTAGCAGCTGGGGCATCTTGATACAGTTGCGTCAGCAGGGTGAAATCACCATTGGGAAATAGTAATTGTAGCGGGTCAAGTTTTCCCTGAAGTACCTCTGGTAAGCTGGCACCACAGCGTTCTACTAGGGCGATCTCAGTATCTCCGGTAGGGAATCGGGCTAACAATCGCTCTGGTTGCGGCGTTTGGCGATCGAGGGCGCTAATTACTTCCCAGTGATGTCTGCCGTTAGCACAATCAAGAGGTCTGAGCCACCCTGCTTCAGTCAAAATATCCAGAAACCGATGTAGCAGTTGGTGATACTGGCTAATCACCCCCAACTGTTCTGCTATTTCTGTAAAGGAAAACTGCAATCCGAGTTGAAAGTCCCATCCTAGTTGTTGTAAGGCACTGATTACATAAGACACACTGAGGGCTTCGAGTTGGGGTAAAAATTCCTCGTTTGATGAGGTTGTTGTTAAAAGTTCGGCCAATTGAGGAATCAGGTTTTGGCTGATGTCCTTGGGATTGAGCAGGTAATCCGGTGAGAGCGATCGCCCCATTTGGGCTTGAGGTCGCCACTCGATTTGATACAACCAATCTGGCGGAACTTGAGGAGAAGCTGTCAATGTTCCCGAAGCGACCCTTTGAAGTTGCAGACCTTCAACAACCGCTATCATCTCACCATCATCTGTAATTAATTGCAAATCGCTAATGAGTGTTTTGTTACTGTTCTGGCTAGGATGTACTTTGGCGATGCTCCATAGTCGGTTGCTGGGGCGATCGCAAACTTGCAATCGCTTGATGGCGATCGGCACATAAGCCTCTTTGCTACTATCTTGTGGGAATTTAGCTTGCAAAACCTGAAAACAAGCATCCAAAAATGCTGGATGAAACTGATAAACATCTGTTTCTAAAACGCATATTTGGGGTAACTCAATTTCCCCTGTCACTACTTCTGAATTCAACCACAACTGTTTAACTCCCCGAAAACTAGCACCATAATCAACTCCCCGTTGAAGAAACTGTTGGTAATGTTCGGTTTGGCTGTGGGAAGCTACTTGATTGGGGAGCCAGTGCGTTGCAGAAAGTTCCAGCGATGGTTTGAGATTGGATGCGGTGACATTTCCAGAAACATGCAGCATCCAAGATGGTGAATCTTCCTCATCTAATTCACAACTAAAAATTTCAAAGTAATATCCTTGTTGTTCTGTTGGCTGAAGAATTAGCTGGAGCGTCTTAATTTCATTTTCTGATAGAATTAATGCCCGTTTATATAGGACATTTTCTAAAATTAAATTTTTGGATTTCAAAACCTTCGCTGCTGCCCCTAAAACCATCTCTAGATAAGCCGTTCCTGGCACGATTACTTTGCCGTAAACGCGATGGTCAGCTAAAAAAGCGGGGAAATTAGAATTGATTTCGGTCTGGAAACGAATTTCTTTCGAGTCTGCCAAGTGCAATCTAGAACCGAGCAGAGGATGAGAAGATTTGAGATTTGCAGAAGGGATTTGAAAATTTTTGTGGCTACTGTCTTTGTTTGGTTCAACCCAAAAACGCGATCGCTCAAAGGGATAATTCGGCAATACTACGCGCCGATGCTCAGATCCCCGATGAAACTCCAACCAGTTCACCGATATTCCCTGCTCATACAACGCCGCTAAACTGGTCAACATCTGCTGCCAATCTGATTCTTGCGATTTGAGACTTGCCAGCCACAGATGTCCTGATTCTGGGATACACTGACGACCCATGCTTACCAAAATTGGGTGCGGCCCCACTTCCAAACAAGCCAAATTTCCTAACGCTGACAGGCTGACAATACTGTTAGCAAATTGCACTGGCTGCAACACGTGCTGCACCCAATATTCAGGCGTGCTAATCTCCACTCCTGCCAATTGCCCTGTGATATTGGAAATAAAGCGAATATTCGGGTTTGGTGTACGGTAGCTCACTTGCTGGGCAATCTGCCCAAACTCTGCCACCATTGGTTGCATCAACGGCGAATGAAAAGCATGGGAAACTTTCAGTGACTTTGTTTGCACTCCTGTTGCTTCTAAGATAGCCACAGCTGATGCGATCGCCCCGGCTGCACCAGAGATCGTGATTTGCCTTGGTGCGTTGATTGCAGCAATCGTTACCTCCGGCAATGAATCGATCGCTGCACAGACTTGCGCCAAATCAGTAAATACCGCTACCATTGCCCCTGTTTGCGGTAGTGCTTGCATCAATTTACCCCGTGCAGCAATGAGTTTCAATCCATCTTCCAGACTGAATACACCTGCAACAGTTGCAGCAACATATTCGCCCACACTATGACCCATAACAACACTAGGCTTGATACCCCAAGATTGCCATAGCTGGGACAATGCATATTCCAGAGCAAATAAGACAGGTTGGGTATAGCCCGTCTCATCCAGAATATGACCCCCTAAGTTCTTTTCCCTTTCCCCTTTCCCCTTTTCCCTTTCCCCTAATGGATACAGCACTTCTAACAATGGTTGCTCTAATAGTGAGTCCAGTATTTGGGCACAGCGTTCGAGGGCTTGCCGAAAAACAGGTTGGGTTTCGTAAAGTTCTCGTCCCATACCGATATACTGCGAACCTTGTCCAGTGAATAGGAAAGCTACCCCTGAAGCCTGAAAGCGAGTGCGCGAATTTTCGGCAATAAATGTTGTGAGTTGATTTCTCAATTGTGCAGGTGAATCGGCAACCAAAGCCAGCCGATAGTCAAAATGCGATCGCCCCACATTACTCGTATAACAAATATCCCTCAAACATACTTCTTTCTGAGACTCCAAAAACCCCACATACCGCCGAGCTAATTCCCGTAACGCTGTCTCAGTTTTTGCCGAAACCGTCAATAGGGATTTTGGATTGTCATCAGCATCATCCAATCTAAAATCTAAAATCGGCAATCTAAAATCGGAGGGTGCTTCCTCTAGAACAACATGAACATTCGTACCGCCAACACCCAAAGAAGTTACGCCAGCCCGCCGAGGTGTTTGGTCTGTTTGCCAGTCTGATAGAGTTGTATTTACATAAAATGGGCTGTTAGCAAAATCAATCTTGGGATTGGGATGTTTAAAATTTAGGCTAGGCGGTAGCAATCCGTGCTTGAGTGCCAAAACTGTTTTAATCAATCCTGCTATGCCTGAAGCTGTATCTAAATGTCCGATGTTAGTCTTTACAGAACCAATGGCACAAAATTGTTGCTTCTGTGTTTTGCTACGAAATGCCTGGGTTAATGCTGCAATTTCAATCGGATCGCCGAGAGTCGTTCCGGTTCCGTGGGTTTCGATGTAAGTAATAGTTTCTGGATTAATATCTGCGATCGCTTGGGCTTGGGCAATCATTGCTGCCTGTCTCTGAACGCTGGGAGCCGTATAGCTAATTTTTTGAGAGCCATCGTTATTAATCGCAGAACCCTTAATGACGGCGTAAATATGATCTCCATCGGCGATCGCATCTGCCAATCGTTTCAACATCACAATCCCAACGCCATTTCCGCCAACGGTTCCTTGGGAGTTAGCGTCAAATGCTCGGCAGTGACCATCGGGTGAAAGAATCATTCCTGACTGATAGCGATAACCAGATTTTTGAGGTACAGCGATCGCCGCAGCACCAGCCAGAGCCATATCGCATTCTCCCTGAATCAAACTCCGACACGCTTGATGCACTGCAACTAAGGAAGTCGAGCAAGCGGTTTGGACGTTGACGCTGGGCCCTTGCAAGTTGAATTTGTATGAAACCCGCGTGGGCAGAAAATCTGTACCATTGGCGATCGCTAGTTGCGAGTCGTCAACGTGTTCTAGGCGATCGCGATTTGGGTAAAGATTGTGATTCCAGTAGGTTCGACCTGCATAAAGATTCATCCCCATGCCTGCATAAACCCCGATTAACCCTGTATAAGTTGCAGGATCGTAACCAGCATTTTCGAGTGTTTCCCAAGCGCACTCTAGGAACAAGCGATGCTGCGGGTCGAGGATTTGAGCTTCTTTGGGCGAGATATCGAAAAATGCAGCATCAAATAAATCTATGTCAGATAAGATACCACTAGCTTTTACATAATTGGCATCATTCAAAGATGAAGAATCGATTCCAGCTAACTCCAGTTCTTCATCGCTGAAGAATGAAATCGATTCCACGCCATTACAGCAATTTTCCCAGAATTCATCGAGTGTTTTGGCTCCTGGAAAACGCCCAGACATACCGATGATGGCAATTTCTAATTGCTGGGTATCTTTCATCTTACCCACGCGATCCGATGGCGATAATTGCGATCGCTCCGGCAATGGCATTTGAGCTTGATTCAGAAACTCTGCTAAAGTCTGAATCGTTGGATATTGGAACAAGTCAATCAGTGACAGATGTTGCCCAAATTGTTTTTGTAAGCGATCGTGAACCCGAACCAAGGTGAGGGAACTGCCACCTAATTCAAAAAAGTTGCGATCGATACTCACTGAAGAAATGCCGAGTACGTCTTGCCATATTTGAGCTATCTGGCGTTGAATGTCAGTTTGCGGCAAAACGACTTGCCAAGGTTGGTTGTGCTTTTGATTGCTGCCAATAATTTTGGCAATGTCTATCGTACCCGTTTGTGTTAAGGGCATTTTTGCAAGGTGTACAATTTCACAATGGCTAGGAGTCCCAAAGCGATCGCTAACTCTCATTTGCTCCCAACCATCCAACCCTGCACCATCCACAGTGGTAATATAAGCGGTTAATTTCTCGACGTTATCGGCTTCTGTCTTCAGATATCGACGAATATGGGGATTACTGCCATCTAAACCGACAATCAACTGCGGTTGATGGCGCGATAAACCTGCCAGTAAGGAACGCCAACCCTGTTCTTGAGTAATACTCTGATACCCCAAGCGATGAGCTGCTTCCCGGCTGTGCATCGGGTTTCCTTCGCTCATACCAACATCATCCCACTGGCTCCAGTTAAAGCAGTAAGTCTCAGGATGGTAATGGTATTGCTGATACTGACAACAACCATCTAAAAAACTGTTGGCAGCAGCATAGGCACTAAAGGTTGCTCCGCCAAACACACTATTTACAGAAGAAAAGCCGATGAAAAGGGCATCTGGCCGATTCTGAATCAGTTGAAAAAGCGTCCAAGTGCCCTGAACTTTCGGACGTAGCATGGTACGAAAACTTTCTAGTGTAGCCACAGCTATCCAGTGATTTTCCATCACCGTCCAGTGGTGTTTGAGATCGCCTTCACCTGCGAGATGAATAATTCCTGCCAGAGGTTGATTCCATCTCAGCTCTGCCTCTGTGACAGCCTGTTGCAAGCAAGTTAAATCGCAGATATCAACAGATTTGTATAATAAATCACCACCTGTTGCTACAAGCGATCGATAATTTTTCAGTCGCTTGACGATCGCTGTATTCTGTTCGAGATGCTGCGACCATTCTGTTTCTGGTGGCAAATTTGTTCTGCCAACAATCAGCAATCGCACACCAAATTGCTTAAGTAAATATTGGCAAACTGAAGCCCCAATTCCACCCAATCCGCCTGTTACCAGATAAGTCTGTCCTGCTTTAATTGGTATTTCCTGGGTTGGACTAGCAAGCATATCGACTTTGGCGAGTGATGAGACTAGCCGTTGACCTTGACGATAAGCAATTTCACTATCACCTTTGGTAACATTTAGTTCTATTAAAATATAATTGGCATTTGTTTCCAGTGACCCAACTTCTAAGTCAATGTGGCGACAGTGCAACCAAGATAGTTCTAAAGGAATTGTTTTCAGTAATCCGATAAGTGTGGATTTTTCATAAGCGAGCGCATCATCGCTGCTAGTTAACTGGACGTTGTTAGAAATGACTTGTAACTGAATGTCTACATCTAGTAGTTGGTGTTTTTCCTTGGCATTTGCTAAGGCTTGCACTAAAAATAGAATGCTATATAGTCCTAAGTATTGAGCGCGTTCTAGTTCCTCTAGGCTAGAAACTTGACCCCTAAACTCGTTGTATGTCCATAAATGCAAAATCTGAGTGGGAATATCCGATGCCAAAGACTCTAGTAACTGCCGATAGTGATCGGGATTTTCGGGATTGATGGTAAAGCGATCGCCTTGCTCAGATTTGATAAAATCCGTACCTGCTGTAACGCAGATATAAGATTGATTATTGCGTTCGAGTTCTGTACACAGGTAATTTCCTAAACCTAAATCATCGAGAAACACGAGGAATTTCTGAGTCGGAAGTTTAACTGACTCCAAATGCTTGTGATTTAACTGCTTAACACACCAAATTCGGCGATAAAACCAGTCGGGTATTGTGTTGGCATTGCCAATCAGGATATCAAACTGACGCAGGATAGGTTTAAATTCACCTGATTCAAAGCGTTTAACCAATTGCGATCGCTGGATCTTGCCAATGGCCGTTTTTGGAATCGCAGCTTTTTCAACTGGAATTACATAGCTGGGATTGATCCCGCAACGTTGGACAATTTTTTGGCGAATGGTTTGCATCAACGTTGCAATTTCGATTTCATCCGCGCCATCTGCATGGAAGAAGATAGCTAGCTTTTCTGAACTTTCTCCATCGCGGACTGCAACTGCGGCAGTGTAGGAAACAACTACACCTGCAATCTCTTCAACAACTGCTTCGATTTCATGACTATAGTAATTTAAGCCGTTGACGATAATAACGTCTTTCTCTCTGCCCGTAATTGTTAAACGTCCTTGTCGTAAGAAAGCTAAATCTCCCGTCTTCAACCAGCCATCTTCTGTAAAAACCTCTGAATTCAGTTCTGGTTGACCAAAATAACCTGATGTTACTGTCAATCCTTTTACTTGCAGCCTTCCAATAGCTTCTTCTTCAACGAGCTGGTCTTGAGCATCAACTATCCGCAGAGAAAATCCGGGAATCGGCGCTCCAACTTCCACGAATGCATCTTCATCCGTGGTTGATTCTCTAGAAAAGTTGTGAGAGTAAGTCACTCCCGAACAAGTTTCAGCCATTCCCCAAACGGGATGTATTGCCGTAGTCGGGAGTCCGTGCGCTGTCAGCAATTCGAGAAATCTTCTTGCAGTTTTGCCGACAATGGCTTCTGCTCCGTTCAAGATGTATCGCACTGATGATAAATCCCAATGCCCCTGAGAAAGTTCTGCTTCGGCTGCATTGATTAGCCCATACGCAAAATTCGGTGCAAAGGTGACACTCACGCGATAATCAGACATCCAATCAAGCCATTTCAGGGGTTGTTGCAACACCCAATCGGTGACGGCATGAATTTGCTGACAACTTATATAGACATCCCGAATATGAAAATACACTAATCCGGCAACGTGATCGAGTGGCATCCAGTTTAAGGAAACATCTTCTTGGGTAAACCCGTTCATTTGGACACTCGCAGCCGATCGACAGATGAGACTGCGATGGCTTTGCATAACTGCTTTCGGCGTACCTGTACTGCCAGAAGTTAAAAATAGCACTGCCAAATCATCGGCCCCCGGAACATACCAGTTAGGATCAAGATGGTAAGATTGCAACTCATTGAGGGTAGCGATCGCCAAATTGCCAAGTGGCAAATCTGTCAGGGAACGTCTCAGTTCAGGTGCTAATCGCTCGCTAGTCAGGACTAAGCTTGGTTCTAGTCTTTCCCAGATTTGAGCTAATTTATTAACGAAACCATCAGAGCGATCGTAACTCTGAGGAACGGATAAAGGAATTGGGATAAATCCGCCCAAAATACAGCCCCAGAAGGCAGGAATGAAGTCTTGAGGCCGGTCAAATTGAAAAAGAATTCTATCTTGAGGTACGAGTCCTAATTTTCTTAAACCCGCCAAAATCCGTTGAGCTGCGTCTAATAAATCTTCGTAGGATTGGTTTTGGCAAGTATCATCGGGTTGGATGTAAGTAATTCCTTTTGAAGTTTGTAACGCTGCCCTTTGGAGTAGTTCGGCTAAGTTAGTGGTTGCGTCTGTTTCCAGTTGTAAAGGTTCGCCATGACTAATTGCTTTGGCTTTTCGCTGGGAAATCTGAGATTTTGAAGGCTCAATTTGTTGATTTACGCCAGAATCCTCTAATTGAAAATTGAGCTTTGTTGTTTGAGTATCCGCTAGTAAATCCCAAACGTGTAATGGTGGCAGTTGTTTTGTCTGGTCTTGTACGATAACTGCGACTTGCTCGATCGAGGGGAGCGATCGCAAAGACGACTCCCAGCGATCGACCAAATCTATGTCAATCACGGCTAAATCAGTTAGACGGCGATCGTCAATCAGTCCCTCACTAGTAAGCGGCAATCTGGATAACCAAACGTAGGATTGAGGCAGGATAGTGTTTGGCAAATGAACCTGCAAATATGCATTTAGCTGTGCCAACGAACATTTTCCTGATGCAACTACGTAGGCTACTAACCACATATCTGCGGTTTCTGTTTCTCGGATTAATACCCGACACTCTTCAATTTCTGGATGGTTCAGGAGCGCAGTTTCCAGTGCTGCTTGGTCTGCTAAGTTTGCCTGAAAACCATTGAGGGTATTAATTTTCTCCAACATCTATAAGCTCCAAACTAACTTAGACACGTTTGCTGTTGCGGGATGTCTTTACTTCTACAAGCAACCCTATTAGTTGGTGGTTTGATATAACAGGCAACAGCTAATAGGCAATAGGCTTAAAAGTTTTTGGTGTCGGGGTTTGACGATCGGTTGATGTCCTAACCTACCAAGGCAACTGCTATATATGCTTTTTTTGGCCGTTTTTGACATATTTGCTGTTTAAGGTCGCTACCTTGTGAATATTGAGAATACATGAAATTTTTTTGTAGTTACTAACTTCGTGACCATTTGTAACAAGTAACCTGAAAAGAGAATCTGGAAAAATTGGACTTAAAGGTTTGTAAATATTTGCTAGCAAGTTTTAGGAAGATTTTTGTCCAAAAATCATTCAGTTTTAAGTGCAACGGTGTCGAAAAACAAAACTATGTAAATAAAAATCAATTAACTTGTAAATTTTGTTGTATCTAGTTAAATTCATTGTTTTTTTATAATTTATATTCCTGCAAATTGACTTAACTGATTCCCAATCCGTCGTCACGATTTACAATTAAAATATTACAATTTTGGTTTCCGTCTTGTTGGTAAATAAACCGATCTACACTGTTAAGAGCTAGATAAACTCCCAAACCGCCAATCTGTCGTTGTTGTAGCGACTTGTTCAAATCATTTGGAGTTAACTTCTGGGTAGGATTGAAGGGAACACCAGTATCTTTAATCGTAATGCTCAAGGAGCGATCGTCAAAATCGGCTTTTAAAATCAATATGCCTTCGCGATTTGCTGCCTGATAACCGTAATTAATGATGTTTGTAGCGATTTCATCAACCGCCAAACGCAGTCTATAGGAGGTTTTTTTATGCAAACCTGCTTCCATTGCTGCTGCCATCACATATTCTGCGATCGCCTTTAAAGAGTCCAGTGTTCCAGGCACAGTTAAAGGTTCCATATTTTACAGATTGGGGGTAAGTGAAAGGATGAAACTTTAGTCTGATGCCTTTCTCTGCACAATCAGCATTGTGATGTCATCATACTGAGGTGCGTTGCTGATGTGAGCGAACAAATCAGTTGTAATGCGCTCTAGCAGGGGAGATGGCAAAAGTGCAGATCGATCTAGGAGCGATCGCAGTCGCTTTTCAGTAAAAAACTTACCGCTGGGACTACGTGCCTCAGTTACTCCATCGGTATAGCCAATTAAGATATCGCCTGGTTCCAACTGTACTTGTTGAATTTTAAATTTCATATTAGGCATCATCCCTACTGCTGGCCCGGTTGAGTTGAGACTGGCTTTGATACCAGTCTCACCGACAACAAACAGAGTTTCGTGTCCACCATTGATGTATGTGAGAATGCCAGTTGCCGGATCTAGCACGCCAAAAAACAGCGTAGCAAACATACTCATCTGCGCGTGCTGCTGGGCGATGTAATTATTCGTGAGCGCTACTGCTTTCAGGGGGTTAATTTGGTATAAATTGGTTGCCATCTCTGACTCCAGCAAAATCGATAATTCCGCCTCATTGGCAATAATAGAGAGTCCGCCCAAACTAATTTGTCCCGAAAAAATACGGATTAAGCTTCGGAACAAAGCCATAAATAAGGCAGCGCCTACACCTTTGTCGGCGACATCAGCAATAACTAGTCCCAAGTAGTCGCCAGGTAGCATAAAAACGTCGTAGAAGTCGCCAGCAACTTGACGCGCAGGAGAGAAAAACGTGGCAATCTCTAAATTAGGTAGCTGTGGGATTTCGTTGGGTAGAAAATCTCTCTGGATTTGCCGCCCTTTTTCTAATTCGTAGTTGAGCGCTTTGGAATAAGTTTCAATTTTCCCATAGAGCTGGGCATTTTCTAAAACTATAGCGATTTGGTCAGCAGTGAGCTGCATCAGATGGGCAATTTCTGGGCTAAAGTGCCCCGGTTCTGGGTGTAGTAAGGTAAGAATACCTAGAACCTCTTCATTCCTGAGAATGGGAACAGCTAATGCTGAACGTACAGTGTAAGGCTGATTGGGCAACTGCAACCAACGATCGTCGGTTTCAGTGTCTACGATCAATCCTATCTGGCGCTGTCTGTATACCCAACCAGCAAGCCCCTGTGCTAAAACGCAACCAATCAGGCGATCGCGCTCCGCTAGTGCTGTCTCCCTTTGCGTGAGGATACTATCGGTGACAGCACCCTGGCGATCTAGTAAAAATAGACTGCCTTTTTGGGCACCAGTAAGCTGACTACAAACATCTAACGTGTCTTGTAAAGTAGCTTTCAACATCTCTTCTTCGGGTGAAGCGCGGATGATTGTTGCTACTGAATGCTCCAGCAGCTTTTTTTGAGCTTGGAAAGCAGCTTTTTCTGTTTTTAATTCAGCTACCTCTCGCCGCAGGGCCTTCAGTTCCTCAATTAGCTGTTGATTCTCTGCTATGCCATTCTCTTCATAAGATCGTTGGATCATAAAATAGACCTGTCGCTTTATTATTGGGGTAAGATTCAGGACGGCGATCGCTTCACTAAATTGAATGCATCTGCTAATTTAAATAGAAATTCCACAATTCTCCTGCGATAACTCTTAAGTTATTTTGATATAAAAGTCATCCCTTAAATAGTTGAGAATTTATAAAATTTGTGCATAAAGAGTGAAATCTTGGTATTCTAAACAATACCAAGATTTTCTCGGAGAACACTAAGATTTTTTGGAGAACACCAAACCAAGATTTTCTCGGAGAACACCAAAATTTGTCAAAACTGATGGCTTCATCAGTCTGATAAATTTTTAATACCTTCATTAGACCTCTTGCATAAATCAAAAATAAGAAAGAACCCCACCCCGCCAAAGCTACGCTTTGTCTCCCCTCCCGAAGAGCGGGGAGGGGTTGGGGGTGGGGTGTTAGAGACTTTTGCAAGAGAAGAGGTCTATTTACTCGCAGATGTTGACTTTGCTTGTCAATTTGCCAGAGATTAGCGTTCTGAACAATTTCCAGGTTTTAGGAGTAGCCGTGCATGGAAAAACAACATACTAGTCAGACGCTAGTAGACGTATTGCGCTACAGAGCTATTGGGCAACCTCAGACGCTAGGCTATACCTTTTTGGTAGATGGTGAATCTGAGGGAAGTAGACTCACGTATGGAGCATTGGATCGAGAGGCAAGAGCGATCGCTACCTACTTGCAAACATTTGCAAAGTCAGGCGATCGCGTACTCCTGCTCTACCCACCTGGTTTAGAATTTATTACTGCCTTTTTCGGCTGCTTATATGCTGGTACGATCGCGATTCCTGCCTATCCCCCTCGGCAAAATCAGTCAATTGCTAGGTTGGGTGCGATCGTTTCCGACGCCCAAGCAACTGCCATCCTGACAACAACAGCACTATTGCCGCTCGTTAAGAACTACTTTGCAGACAATCCAGAACTAGCATCTCTAAAAGTCTTGGCCAGCGATGGGATTTCTGAGGCAATCGCACAGGAATGGCAAGCACCTAATATTGATGGAAATACTTTAGCGTTCCTGCAATACACCTCCGGTTCTACGGGAATGCCTAAAGGAGTCATGGTTAGCCACAGCAATCTACTGCACAATTTAGCCTACATCGACCAAGGTTGGAATCACACACCCAATAGCGTGATGGTGACGTGGATTCCCTTCTTTCACGACATGGGGCTAATTTATGGAGTACTCCAACCTTTGTACTACGGCTTTCCTTGCTATATCATGGCGCCGGTGTCCTTTATTGGGCGTCCGATTCGCTGGTTGCAAGCTATTTCCCGCTATCAGGCAACCCATAGCAGCGCACCCAACTTTGCCTATGAACTATGCCTTCGGAAGATTACCCCAGAACAACGTGCTAGCCTAAATCTGAGTTCTTGGCAAGTTGCTTCCAATGGTGCCGAGCCAGTCAAAGCGGAAACACTCCAACGGTTTGCTAAAGCATTTGCTTCTTGTGGATTTCAAAAAACAGCTTTTTGTCCAGCATACGGGCTAGCTGAGGCGACCCTGAAAGTAACTACCGTAGAGGCACAAACTCAGCCAATAACGATCGAGGTAGAGACAACCGCACTGGCACAAAATCGGGTAATGCTGGCAACAGCAGAGGATTCCAAGACGCGGCTTTTAGTTGGATGTGGCAAGAGTGAACAGGGCGATACCCAAATTGCGATCGCTCATCCTGAATTGTTGACGCGATGTTTACCGGATGAAGTCGGCGAAATTTGGGTAGCGGGAGCGAGTATCACCCAAGGCTATTGGCAGCGATATGAGGAAACAAAACATACATTTGCAGCTTATTTAGCAGATACAGGAGAAGGCCCGTTTCTCCGCACAGGAGACTTAGGTTTTTTACAAGACGGCGAACTATTTATCACCGGAAGACTCAAGGATTTAATTATTATTCGAGGACACAATCATTATCCTCAAGACATTGAACTCACAGTTACAAATAGTCATTCGGCTTTGGGAACGCAGGGAGTAGCCGCATTTACTATCGAGGTAGACGGTGAAGAACAACTCGTTGTGGCCTGTGAAGTCGAGCGAACTGCTATGCGGAAGCTTGATGCAAGTGAGGTAATTGGCTGCATCCGACAAGCAGTCACAACACAGCACGAGTTAGAAGTTCATGCCGTCTTGCTGTTGAAACCAGCCAGTATCCCTAAGACTTCCAGTGGGAAGATTCAGCGCTATGCTACCCGCGCAGGATTTTTGGCGGGGACTTTGGAAGTGGTGGGACAGTGGAGGAAGGCAGGGGAGCAGGGGAGCAGCACTTCGGCTACGCTCAGTGACCGGGGAGCAGGGAGCAGGGAGCAGGGAGCAGGGAGAAGTCGCAAGTCAGGAAACAAGGGAGCGGCGGAAATTCAAGATTGGTTGGTAAATAAGATTTCTCAGCGACAAAACATTGCACCCCAATCTATAGATCCGCGTGAATCATTTGCTTATTATGGGTTGGATTCTATTGCCGCAGTCAGCCTGTCAGCAGATTTAGAAGATTGGTTAGGTTGTCAGTTGTTGCCTACTTTGGCTTACGATTACCCGACGATCGCAACTCTATCAGCCTATCTCACAGAAATATCCCAACGGCGAGAATCTCCAGAACCCAGACGCAATCTTAAATCTGTGGAGGCGATCGCGATTATTGGTCTTGATTGCCGCTTTCCTGGAGCTAATAACCCAGAAGCCTTTTGGCAATTACTACGAAATGGTAAAAGTGCCATCGAGCAAATTCCCGTCAATCGTTGGGATTCTCATCTTTTCTATAACCCCATCCCCGCCCAACCAGGGAAAATGAGTACTCGTTGGGGTGGATTTATCGAGCAAGTTGACCAATTCGACCCCCAGTTTTTTGGCATTTCTCCTCGTGAAGCCGAGCGGATGGACCCGCAGCAAAGGCTGTTACTAGAAGTGAGTTGGCAGGCACTAGAAAATGCTGGATTAGCAAGCGATCGCTTGACAGGCAGCAACAGTGGTGTATTTATCGGCATCAGTACCAATGACTATGCTCGCTTCCAGTTCGATCGCTTGTCTGATATTGATGTCTATGCCAGCACAGGTAATGCTCTGAGCATTGCCGCTAACCGCCTATCCTATCAGTTCGATTGGCACGGGCCTAGTTGGGCGGTCGATACTGCCTGTTCTTCATCTCTGGTTGCAGTTCACCAGGCTTGTCAGAGTTTGCGTTTAGGAGAATGTGACTTGGCTTTGGCAGGTGGTGTGAATTTAATTCTCACCCCCCAAATGACAATCGCCCTCTCCCAAGCAAGATTCATGTCAGGGGATGGTCGCTGTAAAACCTTTGATGCAGATGCAGATGGTTATGTCCGGGGAGAAGGTTGTGGAATCGTAGTGCTGAAGCGTTTGACTGATGCGATCGAAGATGGAGATAATATCCTGGCGCTGATTCGCGGCTCGGCAGTCAATCAGGATGGTCACAGCAATGGGCTGACTGCTCCTAGAGGAATTGCCCAACAAGCCGTTATCCATCAGGCGCTTGTTAATGCTGGAGTCGCACCCGCAGCGATTAGCTATGTTGAGGCTCATGGGACAGGTACAGCCTTGGGCGACCCGATTGAAGTTAATTCGTTGCAATCAGTGCTGATATCAGGTCGTTCCGCAAAGCAACCTTGTGCGATCGGTTCCGTGAAGACTAATATCGGTCATTTAGAATCAGCAGCCGGAATTGCAGGGTTAATTAAAGTTGTACTGGCTTTGCAACATCAAGAAATTCCCGGTACGCTTCATCTCCAGCAGTTAAATCCGAAGATTAACATCCAAGACACGCCTTTTTCAATTCCCCGCGAGACTCAGAAGTGGTCTGGTGTTGGGGAGCAACGTTTTGCAGGAGTAAGTTCCTTTGGCTTCGGCGGTACGAATGCCCATGTTGTTTTGGAGGAAGCGCCGGAAGAGAGTAGGGAGGCAGGGGGAGCAGGGGGGGCAGGGGAAGCAGAGGAGCAGGGGAGCAGGGGAGTAGCTTCACACCTCAAATCGGTGCTGACGCTTTCGGCAAAAAGTGAAATAACGTTACGGGAATTAGCTCGGCGGTATGTGGCATTTTTGGAGTTTAATTCAGAAGTATCTCTAGGGGATATTTGTTATACGAGCAATGTCGGGCGATCGCATTTTCACCATCGACTAGCTCTGGTTGCAGAATCTTCTGAGGAATTTTGCGAGGAACTAGCAACGTTCATTCATAACTCACCACCTTCTAGAATAGGCGATCGTTGTCAAGGAGTTGCTTTCCTGTTCACTGGTCAAGGTTCGCAATATATCGGTATGGGGCGGGAACTTTACAACACGCAACCCGTTTTCCGGCAAGCCATAGAACGCTGTGCTGAAATCTTACAGCCATACTTAAACCAGCCTTTGTTAGAGGTTCTATATCCAAGTAGTGAGTTAGACAACCCAACTCAAGCCTCTATTAATGAAACTGCTTATACCCAACCTGCTTTATTTGCATTGGAATATGCATTGTCCCAGCTATGGCAGTCTTGGGGAATCAAACCGAGTGTGGTGATGGGACACAGTATCGGCGAGTATGTTGCCGCTTGTGTAGCAGGAGTGTTCAGTCTGGAAGATGGACTGAAGTTGATTGCTGCACGAGGAAGACTGATGCAAGCGTTACCGTCTGTGGGAGCAATGGTAGCGGTTTTTGCCCAGTCGCAAGAAGTATCGAGCATTTTTGATGAGTATTCAGATTTGGCGATCGCCGCAATGAACGGCGCACATCTGATCGTCTCAGGTGGATCTGAATCTATGACATCGGCTGTGGTTAGGTTAGAAGCAAAGGGAGTGAAGACAAAACCACTTGAGGTTTCCCATGCTTTTCATTCGCCGTTGATGCAACCGATGTTGGCGGAGTTTGAGCAAATTGTCCAGCAAGTAAACTACTGTCTGCCAAACCCCGATATTCGCTTTATTTCTAATCTCACAGGTCAACTGGCAAAAGCAGAGATCGCCACGCCTGAATATTGGGTGCAACATGTGATGCAGCCAGTCCGGTTTGCTGATGGAATGACAACTTTAGCAGAACTAGGAGCCTTAGCGTATTTGGAAGTAGGGCCGCAACCGATTTTATTGGGAATGGGTCGCCAGTGCTTACCGAGTAACGATTATGTCTGGCTTCCCAGCCTCAAAAAGGAATCAAATTCACAGCAGATGTTGTCCAGTTTGGCAACTTTGTATGAATGTGGAATATCAGTCGATTGGGTAGGCTTCCATCATGACTCTCAACATCGTCGGGTAGTGTTGCCCAATTATCCCTTTGAGCGATCGCGTTTCTGGATGGAAACTGCATCTAGTAGCGTGACTGCTAGAGAATCGCTCTGTTCGCCAGCAGAAATCAAGCGTTTGCTCGTGCCCCAGTTGGCTGAATTGACAGCCCAACTTAGTCTAAAAAACTATGGGGAAGCTCTAAGTACTTTGGAATCACTGAGTATCCTTTATGTAGTGGCGGCATTCCGGCAGATGGGGTGGAATTTGCAACTAGGCGATCGCTATTCCATCCCCCAACTCACCAAACTAGGAGTCATCGAGCAACATCAGAAACTCGCTTTGCGCCTGTTGGAAATGCTGGTTGAAGAAGGAATTCTTCAGCGAATTGGTAATCAGTGGGAAGTAACTCGAATACTGGAGTTACCCACACCAGAAGCGCAACTGGATAATTTGCGATCGCAATATCCCGAAGCAAATGCAGAACTGACACTGCTAGAGCGTTGCGGTTCGCACCTGGCTCAAGTACTCCGAGGTGAAACTCGCCCCCTGGAGTTGCTATTTCCCCAAGGCGATTTGACAGCATTAACCCAGCTGTACCAGGATTCTCCCGGCGCAAAGGTGATGAACGCCCTAGTCCAAAAGGCAATTTCAACCGCGATTTCTAGTGATACAGTCAGCATTTTGGAAATTGGAGCGGGAACCGGCGGAACAACTGCTTACCTCCTACCTCATCTTCCAGCAGATCGAACGGAATATGTGTTCACAGACTTAGGAACGTGGTTCACTGCCAAGGCTCAAGAGAAATTTCGGGATTACCCATTTATCCGCTATCAGTCTTTAGACATCGAACAAGACCCCCAATCTCAGGGATTTTCTAACCATCAATACGACATCATTGTGGCAGCAAATGTCCTGCACGCAACTGAGGATTTACAGCAAACCTTACGTCATGTTCGCAGCCTGTTAGCACCGGGAGGATTATTAGTGTTGCTGGAGGGAACAAGTCCCCGACGCTGGTTAGATTTGGTCTTTGGATTAACGCCAGGGTGGTGGAAATTCTCAGACTACGAGTTGCGACCATTCTACCCTTTGTTAGCGGTGACTGACTGGCTGGAATTGTTGGCTGATTGTGGGTTTCAAGGGGCTGTGCATTTGGCACCTGATTGCGAAGCGATCGGCGATTCATTCCAACAGGTTGTCATCTTGGCTCAGAGCATCAGCACCGATAACCCAGTTAACCACAATCATCTTCCATCGCCCATTGCTACCACCATCAACACCCCACAATCAATATTTCTCCAATCGCTAGTAACCAAGCCTCCACGAGTGCGACAGGAGGAATTAATTACTCATGTCCGCTCACTAGTAGCCAAAGTTTTAGGCTTAAAGCAACCCCAGTCCATCGGTTTGCAGCAAGGATTCTTTGAATTAGGGATGGATTCATTAACTGCTACGGAGTTGAAAGACCAATTGCAAAATAGTTTAGGCTGTTCGCTTTCCCCAACTACACTATTTGATTATCCGACGGTGGCAGCGTTGGCGAATCATCTGGAAACGCAAGTGTTGTCGTTAGATCCACAAGCATCAGCCCAGGAGGCTAACTCTAACTCAGAGAGTGTCCAGCAACAAGTTTTACTGGAAGAATCATCATTAGAAAAGAGAGCGAGATTGTCATCGCCAAAGCAATCGCTTGACGAAATTGCAGATTTGCTGGCTGCAAAACTAGCATCAATCAGAGAGGGAAAACTGCTATGAGTCGTCCTTCAGAAACCAGAGATTATGGGCAATTGATGCAGAACGCATTGCTGGAGCTATCAGCCTTACAAGCAAAGATCGATACCCTCGAACATGCTGCAACTGAACCGATTGCAGTCATCGGTATTGGTTGCCGCTTTCCTGGAGGAGTTAACTCTCCAGAGGAGTTATGGCTGTTATGCAAAAATGGTGGTGATGCGATCGCCGAAGTCCCTAGCGATCGCTGGGATGTAGATGCTTACTACGATCCCGATTTAAGTAGTTATGACAAAACTAACACCCGTTGGGGTGGCTTTTTAGCAAACATCGATCGATTCGATCCTGCCTTTTTCGGAATTTCCACGAGCGAAGCAGCTACCATTGACCCCCAACAACGCTTGCTATTAGAAGTCAGTTGGGAGGCATTAGAAAACGCTGGCTACGACCCCTTACAATTGGTTGGTTCTCAGACTGGCGTATTTGTGGGAATTGCCACTTGTGATTATTACAAAGCCATGACCGCAATTCCCACGAGAGCCGGCACCGGAATTGCTAACAGTATGGCGGCAAATCGGCTGTCTTACTTTTTGGATGTCCGAGGCCCTAGTGTGACAATCGACACTGCTTGTTCGTCGTCCTTGGTTGCTATTCATACCGCTTGCCAAAGTCTGCGGCATCAAGAGTCAAATCTGGCATTGGTGGGCGGCGTGAATATTATGTTGTTACCGGAGGTGAATATTACCTTTTCCCAGGCTGGCATGATGTCATCTGATGGACGTTGCAAAAGCTTTGATGCTACAGCCGATGGCTACGTCCGAGGAGAAGGATGTGGGGTAGTTATCCTGAAGCGTTTTTCAGATGCAGTCAAAGATGGCGATCGCATTTTAGCGTTACTGCGGGGAACCGCCGTAAATCATAACGGTCGCAGTGTTGGCCTAACTGCACCAAATGGGTTGGCTCAACAAGCAGTGATTCGGCAAGCATTGGCAAATGCGAAGGTGGCATCCCATGAAATTGATTATGTTGAGGCACATGGTACGGGTACTCCAATGGGTGATGCCATCGAGCTACAAGCAATCTTCGGGGTGCTAAAACAGGGGCGAAACCTCGACCAACCCTGCGGACTCGGTTCTGTGAAAACTAATATTGGCAATCTAGAAGCTGCTGGTGGGATTGCCGCATTCATCAAAACTGTCCTCTGTTTGCAACACGGAGAAATTCCCCCTCATCCACATTTCAAAACCATCAATCCCCATATTGACATCAAGTCAACACCATTTTTGATTCCCACAATCGATCGCCCGATAAATATCAAGCCTCGATTTGCTGGTGTTAATTCCTTTGGCTTTGGCGGCACTAATGCTCATGTAGTACTGAAAGCAGCTCCAGAGGAGAGCAGGGGAGCAGGGGGGGCAGGGGAGCAGGTTAAATCGCTGTTGACGCTTTCGGCAAAAACTGAGACAGCGTTAAGGGAACTTGCAAGTTGTTATGCAGATAGTTTAGAAAACTATGCTGCTCAATCAATTCCTGATATCTGTTTCACAACTAATATCGGTCGATCGCATTTTAACTATCGTCATGCCATCATTTCATCAGGCGATTTACCCCATTTAATCTCCCAACTGAGGACATTCGCCACTAGCAAACAGACGACAGGACAGCTACAGCCAAATCGCCTGAAGATTGCATTTTTGTTTGCTGGACAAGGTTCGCAATACCTTGGTATGGGATGGGAACTTTACAATACCCAGCCTATTTTCCGTGCTGCCTTAGACGATTGCGATCGCATCTTACGCTCTTATTTGGATCGGCCACTGCTGGAAGTACTGTATCCATTAAGGGAAAGGGAAAGAAACTCAGCGCCTCATCTTCTAGATGAAACTGCCTACGCCCAACCTGCTCTATTTGCCGTAGAGTATGCCTTAGTGAAATTGTGGCAGTCATGGGGCATTGAACCCGATGCGGTGATGGGTCATAGCGTCGGAGAGTATGTAGCAGCTTGTGTGACAGGTGTATTCAGCTTGGAGGAAGGACTGTACTTGAGTGCGGAACCGGGACGACTGATGGCAACACAAGCTAGAGAAGGGCAAATGGTGGCGGTGTTTGCAGCTAAAGAGATTGTAGAGGAGGCGATCGCATCTTACCAGGATGCTGTTGCCATTGCCGCCTTTAACGGCCCTACCCAAACGGTGATTGCGGGGGATAGACAAGCGGTTGCAGCAGCGATCGCCCGTTTGGAATCCGATTTTATTATGACTCGCGAGTTGAATGTTGCCCACGCGTTTCACTCACCCTTAGTAGACCCGATTCAAAATGCCTTTGAGCAAACTTTGAGGCAAATGCAGTTTCATCCCCCTTGTCTACCCTTTATCTCTCATCTTTCGGGAGAATTCGAGGCAGGGGTACTAGATGCTAACTACTGGCGCTCCCAACTGCGATCGCCCGTGCGTTTCGATCGAGGTATCCAGACTTTAGCAGAAGCAGGGTATAATATTTTCTTGGAAATTGGCCCAACAGATACCCTAGCAAGTATGGGTAAGCGGTGTCTACCTAAAAACACTGCTACTTGGTTGTCTTCTTTAAGACAAGGGCATGATGACTGGCGATCGCTCCTCGACACCTTAGCTACTTTATACGAGAAGGGTACAAACATTAATTGGTCAGAATTTCATCGAGATTCTCCCAGACAACGAGTTGCCCTGCCCACTTATCCTTTTCAGCGCCAACGCTGTTGGATTGACAATGAATTTTAGATTTTAGATTTTAGATTTTTTGGTTCATGCCCAGCCCCGCTTCAATTTTAGATTTTAGATTGCCGATTTTAGATTAAAAATTCCTCAATCCAAAATTCCAAATCCCAAATCCAAAATTGATTGACTCTCTTTGAAGAACTTCCAAATAAAAAATACCCCACTGTTCCCAGTCAGCAATTAGCCAACATTCTATGCCTATAGGAATCGAAAAACTCAATCTGTACTCAGGGCAGTTCTATCTAGATATTGCCGATCTTGCCGAAGCGCGTGGTAAAAACTTCCAGCACATTGCCGATAGCTTAATGTGCAAAACGCGATCGGTTTATCCGGTCTATGAAGATGCTATTACTCTGGCGGTGAATGCAGCCAAACAACTCTTATCACCTCAAGACCTGGAAGATATCGAACTACTAATTGTCGGTACAGAATCTGCGGTTGATTGTGGTAAATCCCTATCCACTTGGGTACATCGGTTTTGTAATTTGTCTCCTAATTGCCGTAACTTCGAGGTGAAACATGCTTGTTACGGTGGCACTGCGGCATTCAAAATGGCCGCTTCCTGGGTAGCTTCAGGGGCGAGACCTGGAAAAAAGGCATTGGTAATTAACACGGACTTCAGCAGCGTCACGCTCAATACCGACCAGGAGTTTATCTGCGGAGGTGGTGCAGTGGCGATGCTCGTTAGCGCCAATCCCCAAATTCTCGAAATTGAACTGGATAAGGCGGGTTACTGGACAAAGGAGATTTCTGACTATCTGCGCCCCACTTTCAACACCGAAGTTATCAAAAGTGAAACGAGTCTTTACTCTTATTTAGATGCTTTGGAGGGAGCATTCAGTCACTACGAGCAAATCGTGGGTTCTGTAGACTATGATGCTGATTTCAAAAAACACATTTATCATGCGCCCTTTCCAGCAATGACATTTCAGGCACATCGCACCATACTCAACCGATTTGAGGCGGTAGGAAAAGCGGCTGCTAAGTTAAGTTTTCAATCAAAAGTTGCAGAAAGTATACATTTTGCTCAACAAGTTGGTAGTTCCTATGGGGGTTCCAATTTTATTTGTTTGTTAAGTCTTTTAAATTATGCCAAGGATCTTAATCCGGGCGATCGCATTTCTTTGTTTGCTTATGGTGGTGGCTGCCAAGCAGAATTCTACAGCGCCACCATTGGAAAGGCTGCAACTGAAATTGTCCGATCGCTCAACATTGACGAACACCTCAATCAGCGACTTCGTTTATCTGTTGCAGATTATCAAGCTAGTGAATTGACCCGTGAAAAATATAGCGATCGCCGGGACTTTAACTTAGAAAACTATTTAGATGAACGCTATGAAAAACGCTATCGAGGTCAAGGTTTACTTGTGTTAAGCAATGTTGAAAATTACTATAGGCAATATAAATGGAGTTAATAGTAGAGACCGTCCGATATAAAATCGATTCAGGAGTTGCCCAGATTGCCTTGGTGCAGCCCCAAACAGGTAATACACTCAATCCATCTTTAATCGATCGACTTAGTCAAGCGTTACAAGCTGCGATCGCTGATTCATCTTGTCGGGCGATCGTGCTTCGGGCTGAGGGAACTGACTTCTGCAAAGGACTTGACTTGGAATGGATATTACAGCAGGGAGGAAGACCTCAAATAGAACTGTTTCAAGCCTTTATAAATTGTCTGCAACTGATTTGCCATTCTCACTTGCCTGTAATCGCCTGTGTTGAAGGTAATGTTACAGGTGGAGGACTAGGTTTAGTTGCGGCTTGCGATCTGGTTATTGCCAACGAGAACGCAATATTTATGTTGCCAGAAGTCATCATTGGCATGATTCCGGCTCTGATTGCACCGTTCTTGCTGCGTCGTTTGACCATAGCACAACTCAATTATTTAACCCTCAGCAGTCGGGGTATTGACAGCCTAGAAGCCAAAGCATTTGGGTTAGTGGATGAAGTTGCAACTGAAGGTATGGCTACCACCTTGAACCGACAATTACAACGGCTATTTCGTTCTTCTCCCGAAGCGATCGCTGCCAGTAAACAATATTTTGAACAACTCTATGGGTCAGATTTGCAGCGACAAACCAATATTGCCCTAAATCAACTTGTTTCATGGTTAGCACAACCGGAGGTATTAGAAGGAATTCAAAATTTCACCGAGGGATTCTCGCCACCTTGGTTTCAAAAGTACAGGGGAAAAACCCATGTCTAAAGTTTTGCTGGCCAATCTAGAAGACGGTATCTTCCAACTGCAAATCGATGACCCTGAAAACGAAAATCGTTTGAGCGAAGAACTATGTGATGAATTAATGACAACCCTGACCGATCTAGCGACAGAACCGAGCCTGAAAGTCTTGATTTTGAGTGGGCGATCGGATGTTTTCTGTGCCGGAGCCAGCTTGGACACCATCAAACAAGTTGTGAGTGGCAATGCAGATGTCAAAGATTTATCACTGCCCAACCAACTACTCAGCTTTCCCGTACCAATTATTGCAGCTTTGCAAGGTCATGCTGTGGGAGGTGGCATAGCATTAGCACTCTACTGCGATATGGCGATCGCATCCGAAAACAGTCGGTACGGAGTTAATTTTACAGATTTGGGATTTACTCCCGGAATGGGTATCTTATCTGTCTTACCAGCAATGGTTGGACATCACTTTGCTAGCGAGATGCTCCTCACCGCCAAGCTCTACAAAGGTAAAGAACTCAAGGAACGAGGTTTATTTAACTACATAGTTCCAGCTGAGGAAGTTATGACTTTAGCCTTGGATATGGCACGGAGAATTGCCGAAAAACCCAGACATGTTTTGGAGATGGTAAAAGACACCCTGTGTCTACCCCGGCGTCAAGCTCTCCAAGCAGCATTGTCCCGCGAACACCTAATGCACAAAATCTGTTTTGGGGTTCCAGGGACATTAGCACACATCGAAGCGGCCTATTTAGCCTAAATTTTGTTTTTTGATTTTCAATATAGGAGACAAGACATCATGGATCGAGAGCAAGTATTAAATGTCGTAATTAAACATATCAAGCTCAACATAGATGGACTGGAAAATGTTGAAATAGATCCACATAAAACAATTGGAGAATATGGAGCTAGTAGTCTTGACGGCGTAGAAATTGTTTCTGCTTGTATGCGAGAACTCAAAATAAAAATTCCCAGAACAGAAGTTTCTAGCTTTAAGACAATCGATGACTTGGTGGAACTATTCGCCAAGTTTAAAGACGAAGCTTCTCAAGAAGTTAAAGTTACGCAATAAAAATTCCCCAGTCAATATTGTTTTAAGGTACAAGAAGCGATAAATCGCTGTCTCTACAACAACGATCGCTCCTTCGTATAGACGGCGATAAATCGCGTCTTTGTAATCTATAACTTTCATCAAAAAACCTTAACCAGTGAGTTCGACAAGTGCTATTTTGACCTCTCCCCCAGCCCCTTTCCTACCAGGAGAGGAAAGCAAAAAATTTTCTTTTCTCGTTACTCTTCCCTCTCCTAAAAGGCGAGAGCGGCTGGGAGAAAGAAGTCTGTCGAACTCACGTTAACCAAACGGTATTGCAGTCCCCGTTCTTTTTCCAAAAGCAGGTGAAAATGGTTACTCAAACTGTCGAGTCCGATGTCCAAGATTCATTAATGGAATACTTGGAAGATCCGTTTTTAAATCACCTTTTTAAACAAATCAGAAAAGCTGAACAAATTAGAGGGATATCAGTTGATTTAACCCATGCGTGCAATCTTCGGTGTCAGGGATGTTATTTCTTTTTAGATGAATTGGATCAGTTCAAAGCACCCAAAGATGAAGCCGAATTTGATACATTTATTGCCGACGAAAAGAGCAGAGGAACAAATTTTATTACAGTGGTTGGGGGAGAACCTAGCCTGATGCTAGAGCGATTGCAAAAGCTTTACCATAATTTTCGGTTAATGGTTGTTACCAATGCCCTGATCAAAATCCCTTATGAGGGATTTGAAACAATGCCGATCGCGATCTCTCTTTGGGGCGATCGTGAAACTGACAAGACACTCCGAGGAGGTGGTAAACTTGATGTTTTCAGCAAAGCTTTAAAAAATTACAAAGACGATCCGCGTGCTATTTGGCATTACACTACTACACCAGGTAACGCCCATGAAATCGCTAGCGTTGTCGAGCAGTGCGTAGCTAACGGTAATCGCGTCTTGTTTAACTTTTACAGCGATCGCATTGACTTAGGAGGAGTTTACGATCATAATCTGGGATTTGCAGATGTGCGGCGTGAGATTGATAAAGCGATCGCCCGCTACCCTGACAAAATTTTAATGACTTCGTACATGAGCAGCGTGTTTACCACACAGCAACTTTACGATGAAACTTGGGGTTATGAAGTTTGCACCAGTCTCACTGTAGATCATGAAATTAATCAAAACCGGATTAAAAATGGTAAACGTTATAACCCCCATTATCGCGCTTACAATCCCGATCTGAAATCAACTCGGCGTTGTTGCACAGGTGATAATCAAGATTGCTCAACTTGTTACCAAACTTGGGCGCAGGTTGGTTGGATCATGATCAATCTAGAACGACACCTCGCCTCCAAACAAGAATTTACTAACTGGCTGACTACGACATACCTGTTTTACCTGATGTGTCGCATGGTTGACTTTGAATCTGGCGTGCAACTTTTACCTGAAATTCATCAACGAATCAAGAGTGCTGAGTTTTGTTAGCGGATAGCTAAGGTTTAGCCTGTGCTGAGTAAAAAACTGCCCGGAAGAATCAAAGCTAATACCTGTGTACATCAATATTGAGTAATTTTCCTTACTCAAGACTCAGCACAGAGGAAAGTAAATTGCTAGTAATTCAGGATCTATTCGTTTCTATATTGCTCGGTTTTTCGCAAAGGAAATAAATTGCTATGGCTACTCAAGTAATAGAAACCGAGGTACAAGATCCTTTAATGGAGTATTTAGAAGACCCTTTTCTGTATAACCTGTTCGCACAGATTAGAAAAGCGGGCGCTATTAAAGGAATCTCTGTAGACTTAACTCATCTATGTAATCTGCGGTGTGAGGGTTGTTGTTTTTTCACCGATGACTTAGATCAAAATGCAGCACCCAAAGACGATGCTGAGTTTGAGGCTTTAATTGCACAAGAAAAAGCTAGAGGCACTAACTACATTACGGCAGTTGGGGGTGAGCCTACCTTAATGCTGGATCGATTGCGAAAGCTGGCGCAAAATTTTTGGATGATTGTTGTCACAAACGGGATGATCAAAATTCCTTATGAGGGATTTGAAAATACAGCTATTAGTGTTTCGCTTTGGGGAGATAGCGAAACCGATAAAAAGCTGCGGGGAAAAGGCAAGTTAGATGTTTTCAGCAAGGCTCTCAAAAATTACAAAGACGACCGTCGAGCCTTTTGGTACTACACAACGACCGCTGGTAACGCCCATGAAATTGAACGGGTTGTTGAAAAATGTGTCGAAAACGGTAATTGCGTAATGTTTAACTTTTACGGGGATAAGGCAGGGTTAGGAGGTGTTTATGATAATCAACAAGGGTTTGCAGATGTGCGTCATGAAATCGACCGGATGATTGCCCGCTATCCCGATCGCATCTTGATGACCTCCTACATGAATCAAGTATTTACTACAGGGCAAATGTACGATGAAACCTGGGGCTATGATGTCTGTCCTTGCATTAGTGAAAATCGCCCAGAGAATGCAGCCCGATTCCAAAATGGTAAACCCTATAATCTTCACTTTCGTGCTTACAATCCTGATGGCAAATCAACCAGGACATGCTGCACCAGCGAACATCCCGATTGCTCAACCTGTTACCAAACTTGGTCGCAGATGGGCTGGATTATGCTAAATATGGAGCGGCACTTAGGTTCTAAGCAAGAATTTACCAACTGGCTGACGACAATGTACGTGTTTTACTTGGGTGCTAGAGCGATTGATTTTGAATCTGGCGTTCAGCTTTTGCCTGAAATTCATCGGCGAGTGAGTGGGATATGAATCAAGAACCGATCGCGATCGTTGGTATTGGTTGTCGCTTTCCTGGAGGTGTCCAAAGCCCAGCTAGCTTCTGGAACCTATTGCAAAATGGCAGGGATGCAATTACCGAAATACCTGGCGATCGCTGGAACGTTAACAAATTTTATCATCCCGATCCGGTAGAACCAGGTAAGATATATAGCCGCTGGGGCGGATTTCTCGACCAAATAGACCAGTTTGATGCCAAATTCTTTGGGATTTCTGGTGCGGAAGCGGCTCGGATTGACCCCCAACAACGACTCTTGTTAGAAACAACGTGGGAGGCGCTAGAGGATGCAGGACTTGTGCCAGAACATCTAGCTGGCAGCGATACCGGGGTTTTTATTGGGGTACTTAACCGGGATTACAATTACATTCAATTGGGGGAGCGCGATCGCGATGCGATTAATGCCCATACCATAGTTAGCTCAAACCTCAACTTGGTACCAAATCGCATTTCTTACTGCTTTGACTTCACAGGCCCCAGTCTACCGATTGACGCTGGCTGTGCCTCGTCATTAGTCGCCGTTCACTTTGCTTGCTCTAGTCTCTGGAATGGGGAATGTAGCCTTGCCCTAGCAGGTGGGGTCAATGTCATCTTCAAACCAGAAGTCAGCATCGCCATGAGTAAGGCATTTTTACTGTCTGCGGATGGTCGTTGCAAAACTTTTGATGCCGCAGCAGATGGTTTTGTTCGGGCTGAAGGGGTGGGGGTTGTTGTTCTAAAGCCGCTATCTCATGCCCTCGCTGACGGCGATCCGATTTATGCAACGATCCGCAGCAGTGCTGTCAATCAAAACGGTCGAGGCAGCAGTTTTACAGCCCCCGAAGCTTTGGCACAACAAGCAGTCATGCAAAAAGCCTATCAGCGGGCAGGAATTCTCCCTCAGCAGGTGCAGTATGTAGAAACTCAAGGCTCCAGTTCGCCGATGGGGGATGAGATTGAAGCCAAAGCGATCGGGGCTGTCATCGGCAGCGATCGCGCTTTGGGCAATGAATGCGCCATCGGATCTGTGAAAACAAATATTGGACACATGGAAGCGGCTGCCGGCATTGGCGGACTGATTAAAGTAGCGCTAGCAGTTGACCATCGTCAGATTCCAGCCAATCTGCATTTTCAAACCCCCAATCCCAAAATTCCTTGGCAAGAACTGCGGTTGCGCGTGGCACAATCCTTGGAACCACTAACAAATAAGGATAATCAACCACCAATCGTCAGTGTGAATGGTTTTGGTCTGGGAGGCACGAATGTTCATGTGATTCTGCAAGGTGTAGAATCCTTGCCAATTGATACTGCGATCGCTAACCAACCACAACTGTTTTTAATGTCAGCTCGTAGTCCAGAGGCTTTGAAAGCCTTTGCTAAAGCTTATATTGAGTTTTTTACTGCCCAGGATAACCCGACAATTTCATTGGCAGACATTTGCTATACAACTAGTCTGCGCCGCAGCCATCATTCCTACCGTTTAGCAATGGTAGTTGATTCTAAGAAACAACTAGCCGAGCATTTAATGGCTTTTCTCGCACAAGAAAGCCGCCCCTCGATGTTTTCCGGCTATGTAGAGCAACACAAAAACAGTAAAGTAGAGGAGAATTCTGCTAGTGAATGCGCTCAAATGCTGAATTCCTTAGCAGAGCGCTATACCCTAGAAGATTCCATTGATTGGAATGCTCTTTATCCTCATGGTGGTTGTTTTGTCCGTTTGCCGTCCTATCCGTGGCAACGACAGCGTTACTGGCACGAATCAGAAGCCTCACGGCAAGATAGATTAGGAGAATCGAATACAGCCCAAGCCTCTAGTGTGGTTGATTCTAAGATTGCCGAACAGATTGATATTATAAAGCAATGGTCAGTAGCGATAAATAGCCAACGCACCGATTTATTAAGCACTTACATTCAAGCACAAATTGTCCAAGCCTTAGAGTGTGAGCCTGTTCAAGTTGATGTCCAAAAGCCACTTAATAGTATGGGCATCGATTCTCTGATGGCTGTGAGTCTGAGAAATCACATTGTCACCAATTTAAAGATTGAACTGCCAATCGAACAGTTTATTGCTAGTCCTAGCATTGCGGAATTAGCTCAAGCTTGCCACGAACAATTAATTTTGAAAAATTTGATACCAACTATTCAGATTGCTAATTTTGTTGAGGAAATAGAGGAGTTAACACTTTAGCCTCAGTTTGGTATTGAGACGAGTACAAGCAAAAGCAGATCGGGTTTTGGAGAGGGCTAAATATGGTATTGAATGAATTGTTAACATCTAGTTTGTCAGTCAAAAATTTAGTAGAACTGACGCGTTATCGCGCCGAACAACAGCCCGATCGCCTCGCCTATAGTTTTTTGCTGGATGGAGAAAAGGAAGTAATTAGTCTCACATATCGAGAACTGGATCTATCGGCACGAGCGATCGCAGTGCAACTGCAAACTGTCAGTGCCAAGCATGAGCGTGTCCTGCTTCTCTACCCGCCTGGTCTTGATTTCATTACCGCCTTCTTTGGCTGCTTATACGCTGGTACGATCGCCGTTCCTGCTTATCCGCCTCGACAAAATCAGTCGATCTCCAGGCTGATGGCAATTATGGCAGATGCCCAAGCTAGGGTTGCCCTGACTACAACTTCCCTGCTTACAACCATCGCTACTCAATTTAACCACCATCCAGACCTGACCACAAAACAGATTTTAACTACCGACACCATCGCTAATCAGCAAGCAGAGTTTTGGCACGAACCCGTACTCGATCCAAACGCGATCGCATTTCTGCAATACACCTCTGGCTCAACCGGGATGCCCAAGGGGGTTATGGTCAGTCATGGCAACTTACTGCACAATTTAGAACTGATTCACCAGTTTTTCCAAACCACTCCTAACGAATTAGGCGTATCCTGGCTGCCCCCTTATCATGATATGGGCTTAATCGGCGGCATCCTCCAACCCCTTTACGTCGGCTCCTCAATAATTTTGATGTCGCCTGTTGCGTTTTTGCAGAAGCCATACCGTTGGTTAGAAGCAATTTCCCGCTATCAAGCGACGATTAGCGGCGGGCCGAATTTTGCCTATGACTTGTGCGTGCAGAAGATTCAGCCAGAACAATTAGTGGGTCTTGACCTGAGCAGTTGGAAAGTTGCTTTCAATGGTGCTGAACCAGTTCGTGCCCAGACCCTAGAGCGATTTGCTACCAAGTTTGAGCCTTACGGCTTTCGCCCTGAAGCTTTTTATCCTTGCTATGGGATGGCTGAAGGCACATTGTTGATTTCCGGGGGGGTAAAAGAGTGCTACCCAACGGTGTGTAATGTAGAAAGTGCTGCTCTCGAACAAAACCAAGTTGTGCTGTGTGCAGAGCAACAGCAGCATAGTATCAAGATTGTTGGGCAAGGTAAGACGGGGTTAGGTCAAACAATTGCGATCGCCAATCCGCAATCTTTCCAGAGATGTCCAGATGGTACAGTTGGAGAAATTTGGGTTACAGGAGCGAGTATTGCTCAAGGATACTGGCAGAAACCCCAAGAGACGCAAGAAACATTCTATGCCTGTTTAGACGATACAGATGAGGGTTCGTTTCTGCGAACGGGCGACCTGGGATTTCTACATAATGGTGAATTATTTGTTACCGGGCGACTCAAGGATTTAATTGTGATTCGAGGTCGCAACTACTATCCTCAAGACATTGAACTGACGGTGCAGGAAAGTTATTCGGCTCTCCGACAAGGCTGTGGAGCAGTGTTTGCCATTGAGGTAGAAGGAGAAGAAAGAATCGTCGTTGCTCAAGAAATCGAGCGCACCTACTTAAGAAAGCTCAATGCAGATGAAGCGATCGCGGCAATTCGGCAAGCGGTGTCACAGGTTCATGAGTTATCAGTTTATGCAGTGTTGCTGCTCAAGACTGCCAGCATTCCCAAAACATCGAGTGGTAAGATTTCCCGTACTGCTTGCCGCAATGGATTTCAAACAGGTAGTTTGGACATGATTGCTGCTGACATCTTGCCCCAATGGGATGGCAAAAATAGCGAATATAAACTCACAGCAGCAGAACTGTTAGCGATCGCTCCCACACAAAGACAACAGCACTTAGAGTCTTACATTCAAGCAAAACTAGCCAGGGGACTGAAAGTTGATTTAGCGAAACTCCATCCCCAACAACCCTTGCATCAGCTAGGCCTCGATTCCTTGACTGCGATCGAGATTAAACATCAAATCGAAGTCGATCTAGAAGTCAATGTTCCTGTGGTCAAGTTTCTAGAAGGTGTGACCATTGCAAATCTCGCTGCTCAAATTCTCAGACAATTGACTGGAGTAAATTCTCAGCAGCAAGGCGAAAAGCTACCCTTTTTCTGCATTCATCCGGTGATGGGTGTCGCTTCCGTTTATTCCGACCTGGCAGAGTTATTGGGTCAAGAACAACCTTTCTATGGGCTACAATCTGCGGGGATTACTGGCGAAAGCAAATCAAAAGATTGTATAGAAGACATTGCTGCTGAGTACATCCACGGTATCCAACAGGTGCAGTCAGAAGGCCCCTATTGTCTAGGAGGTTGGTCTTTTGGCGCGCTGGTGGCATTTGAAATGGCCCAACAGCTACAGCAAGCAGGGCAGACCATTGCTTTACTTGCACTGATTGATACTCCCGCCTTTTGCGACAATCGCACTCAGAATTTCTTCCAGATGGCTAAATTTCTCCTGAATTCCGTGCTTCGCAATCTTGGCCCTTATCTGGATGAAACAGTAGACCATTTTCTGACTGCTGTCGAAGAACGACAACTCACCCAACAGATTGCAACTAAGACCTCGAAGCCATTGGATTTTTTGGTTGAGCCAGGAAGTATAGCTAAGGTTGTCGCCCACCAGTCCAGGCTGAGTAAGCTTTTCCAACCAGCTGCGCGACGGCTATTTCAAGTCATACAAGCTAACAACTCAGCCCTCCTCAAATACAAGCCGCAGCCTTATCCAGGTAAAGTTACCCTATTTCGGACGAGCAAACAAACTGGAAAAAATCCCCAAGATGCAACCCTTGGCTGGGGCGATCTAGCAATGGGAGGAATTGAGATTCACCAAATTCCGGGAAACCATCTGAATTTAGTTCTCCCGCCCCATGTAGAGGTACTTGCCGAAAAGCTAAAAGCTTGTCTCGATCGCGCGCAGATTCAAAAGATGGAGGTGTTGTAGATTTTCCCTTTTCTAAGAGGCTTGTATTAGCTTGATAATACTATCAGGAGATTTATAAAAATAAATAATAACCAAAATGTTCGCTTTGATTACTGATAGTTATAAAACAGCACTAACTGATATTATCCTATCAAGTCTCCATCTATATTCAGAGGATAAAAATCAAGCAATAAGTAGAACGGCTTCAAAAAACCAAACTATGTAAAGAAAAATAAAATAGGCTGAAACCCTTTTATATTCTGCCCGATTCCACTAATCAATATTCACAGCAACCTACTTCTTATGAGTATACCTTTAAAGCTTCGCAGTGGTTTTAGCTTTGATGAAGCGATTTTAATGGCTAAGTTCTCCAAACGAAGTTATGAAATATTTCAAGTCGGAGGAGGCTCTGTTGAAGATGCCGAAGTCCAAGATATCTATAACTCTCTGTATAAGAATGAGGGCTGGAAATTAGTTCATAGCTTGCAAAATAATGAAAATAATATCCGAGGTTTCATTTTTAAACGAGAAGAAAGTAATCAATTTGCGGTGATTTTTCGAGGCTCGATTGTTACCGATCGCGGTCAAATTGAATTAACGGATATTTTGACCGATCTCAATTGGTCATTAATTAACTATGGTTCTCTACCAGATACGCGAGTCAAAGTTGCACGGGGATTTTTTGAAGGATTTGAAGCGGTCAAAGACGAACTTGCTGTTTTTTTCCAGGTTCTCTTAGGTCAAATTAATGCTCAAGATTTTGAGACATTTCAAACCTTGAATTCTGGCAAACAAATTGCTATTGCCCATGCCATTGCTGCGGCTGGAGGAATCCGATTCGGACTGGCCTTTGAGCGCCGATTAAAAAAACTAATTTCGGAAGTCTTCTCTTATGATGCGATCGGCAACCTGAATCGAGCCTGGAGTTTTGCCCGCGATGAACTGTTGAACTTTGAAGATATCTCTAGAGAAATGAGTCAGTTATCGAATAGTCGCAGGGCTGACGCTAGCTTAAATTCTATATCTAAGATACCTAAAAATACCAGCCGCCTTGAGGTTTTCGTGGGCGGTCATAGTTTGGGCGGTGGTTTAGCTCAACTCGGCGCTCTGTTCTTAAAACGCCGCTTTAGTTCTTTAGGAGAGTTAGCTTTACGAGTCAAAGTATACACCTTTGGATCTGTGAAAGTTGGCAATCGGCATTTTGCCAATTACTACAACGAACAATTAGGAGAAGGATTTAGTTACCGCGTCGAAAATCAACTCGATCCGTTTACTCTAGTACCCTTTAGCCTTCCTTTCCCTTTAAGTATGGTTGCTGGCAATGGCTTGAGATTGGGGGAACTTTACTTAGGCAATTACGAACATGTGGGAGAAGTTCATCACGTAATCGGACTGGGAAATCACGGTGTCTCTCTGAATTTTGGGGGAGCGGCAGAATTTATGGGAGGTGTTCCTTTCCCTCACAGTTTCGATACCTACATTCAACTGCTGCAAGAAGACAAAAAACGGTGGCATCAGTTGTGGCAACCCATTAGAGGAATTCTCAGCATCTTTTTACAAGAAATGCTCCAGGAACAAGAAGCTGGGATTGTGATGACCACCGAAGAACAAATACGGGGAGTTCAAGAACAGACATCTGAAGAAATTCGGAATCTCAAGCAATCTCTAGACGAACTTAAAAGCGAAATTCAGCGATCGGGGCTGAACTTGAAGAACGAATAAGAACTGGTAACTTTTGCTACTTATGACCCCTACTGTTACTGCTCGCAATCTTAGTATCTTTGCTGGTCTACTTGCCTTAAGTATCGGGGCTGGATACGTTTTCCTGTTTAAAGTATCTAGCCCGTCACCCGCCAACAACGCCTCGTCATCTTCGTTATCGTTGCCGCCTAAAAAAACAAAAGTCCTGGCATTGGGGCGGTTGGAACCAGAAGGGGAGATTACCAAAGTTGCAGTTCCAGTGGGGGCGCAGATTGATAAATTAAAAGTTTCTGAGGGTGATTGGGTTAAAGCCGGACAAGTTTTGGCTGATCTCAAAAGTCACCAAGAAATGCTGGCTAAACGAAATTTGGTTGCTAGCCAGTTAGAGGAGGTGCAAAAACAGATACAAACAGATAGCTCCCTCAATAAAATTGAGATTGGTCAGGCACAAGCACAGATTAGTCAGATTTCTACTCCTCGTTTGCAAGAAATTAGCTCTCAAGAGGCTGCTGTTCGCCGATCGCAAGCAGAGTTGGATCAAGCAATTATCATACGCGATCGCTATGCAAAACTTTATGCTGAAGGTGCAGTTCCTAAAGAAGATTATGAGATTAGGAAGTTACTGGTTGTACAAACTCAAGAGAATTTAAGTCAAGCCAGAGCCAAGTTAGATCAATTAACCGCGACCCGCACAGAAGATATCAAAGTAGCTCAAGAGAACCTCAAACGCTCAGAAATGAATTTAAAGCGAGTCGCTAGCCATAGTGGGTTGACTTCAGCCATCCAAAATTTAAAACTGGCCCAGGCACAGTTAGAGCAAACTATTATCCGTGCGCCCAAAAACGGCCAAGTCCTGAAGATTTACACCCAGGCTGGAGAAGTGATTTCCGATCGCGGGCTTCTGGCTCTAGGCAACACACGTAATATGTATGTAGTGGCAGAGGTTTTTGAAACAGACGTTAAGTTGATTAAAGTCGGACAGCGAGCAACGATTACCAGTCCGGTTTTTGAAGAAAAAATGACTGGCACTGTCGCCAAAATTGGTCAACTAGTGTTCAAAAACGACATTATTGGGGACGATCCGACAGCAAAATCAGATGTCCGAGTGGTAGAAGTGAAAATCCGCTTAGATCGAAGCAAACTTGTCTCCGATCTCAGTAATCTGCAAGTAGATACCGAGATTGATTTAAATTAATTCGCTAAAGGTTTTTCAAAAGGGAACAGGGAATAGGGAATAGGGAATGGGGAATGGGGAATAGGGAATAGGGAATGGCACGAAGAAAAGCTGAAAGCTCGTCTGGGCAGGGTGTTGGAGGTAGGGTGTTGGGTGTAGGGAAAAATCAAGAAAAGTAAATATGAGTGGGGATACAA
>NZ_JAVRCC020000063.1:0-42091 GCF_034530975.2 Nostoc sp. DedQUE07
CTCACCAGATACAACACCCGTAACCCCACCAGATACAACACCTGTAACCCCAACAAATACAACACCCTTAACCTCACCAGATACAACACCCGTAATCCCAACACCAACACCCGTAATCCCAACACCAACACCCGTAATCCCAACACCAACACCCGTAACCCCAACACCAACACCCGTAACCCCAACACCAACACCCGTAACCCCAACAGAATCTCCAAGCACATAAAACTGCTAATGGGTAAAAAATGCTACGCAAAAGCCGAAGACAGTACGTTTTGTCATAATTTTGCCTAATTTCTGTGGAACTTAACAGCTCCAATGCAGTAGCACAGACTTATGCTCGATTAGGGGCAGAACTATATAACTGTTAACTACTGCCTTTACTGCCGCCAAAGCAAAAAGTGATATTCCCTACGACCAGATAGCATCTGCTAACGCTAGATTAAATCAAGGACAGGACTTACACAGCGTTCAACGGATATTCTTATATAGTTCAATCACGTTCTGTGTGTAAGTTCCCAGGAACTCACTTGTTGCTAAAGAGAACATAAACTTATGACTTTTGATTACGACCTGTTTGTAATTGGTGCGGGTTCTGGAGGTTTGGCGGCTTCCAAACGAGCGGCTAGCTACGGCGCAAAAGTGGCGATCGCTGAATATGATTTAGTTGGTGGCACTTGTGTGATTCGCGGTTGCGTTCCCAAAAAACTCATGGTCTATGGCTCTCACTTTCCCGAACTGTTCAGTGACGCTTCAGGCTATGGCTGGAAAGTAGGTAATGCTGAGTTTGACTGGGAATATTTCATTACATCTATAGATAAGGAAGTTCGGCGACTATCGCAACTGCACATAAGCTTCTTGGAAAAAGCCGGAGTAGAACTATTTTCTGGTCGCGCCACATTGGTAGATCCTCACACCATAGAAGTTGATGGACGTAAAGTTACAGCAGACAAAATTTTAATTGCTGTTGGTGGGCGTCCCGTCAAGCCAGATTTACCAGGCATGGAACATGGCATTACCTCCGACGAAATCTTTCATCTAAAAGAACAACCAAAACACATCGTCATTATTGGCGCTGGTTATATCGGCACGGAATTTGCTTGTATTATGCGCGGTTTGGGTTCTGAGGTGACACAAATTACCAGAGGTGAAAAGATTTTGAATGGTTTTGATGAAGATGTCCGCATAGAAATTGAAGAGGGTATGACGAACCACGGAATTCGTTTGATTAAGAATAATGTGGTGAAAGCAATTGAACGTGTCCCAGAAGGGTTGAAACTGACTTTATCAGGGGATGACCAAGAATCACTAATTGCCGATGTGTTTTTAGTAGCGACCGGTCGAACCCCCAATGTAGATGGATTAGGTTTAGAAAACGCTGGGGTTGATATTGTCGCTAGTTCTATCGAAGGCCCTGGATACCCAACCACAAGTGCGATCGCAGTCAATGAATACAGTCAAACTAGTCAACCGAATATTTTTGCTGTTGGCGATGTCACCGACCGAATCAATTTAACTCCCGTGGCCATTGGTGAAGGTCGCGCCTTTGCTGATAGTGAATTTGGGGATAATCGCCGCGAATTCAGTCACGAAACTGTGCCCACAGCCATATTTTCTAACCCAGAAGCCGCAACAGTCGGCTGGACAGAAGCCGAAGCACGAGAAAAACTTGGTGATGCCGTAAAAATTTTTCGCACTCGCTTTCGCCCTATGTACCACAGTTTGACTGGTAAACAAGAGAAGACAATGATGAAGTTGGTAGTTGATGGCAACACTGACAAAGTTCTAGGCGCTCACATGGTAGGTGAAGGTGCAGCTGAAATTATCCAAGGTGTGGCGATCGCAGTCAAGATGGGCGCAACTAAAAAAGACTTTGATGCTACTGTGGGTATCCATCCCTCATCCGCAGAGGAATTTGTCACATTGCGGTAATAAGAGTTATGGGTTATGAGTTGAAAAAATAAACTCATAACTTAAAACTTAAAATTTATAACTTCTCACTCCTAACTCCTAACTATTAACAGTCTTGGACTACATATATCTTCACGGATTTGCTTCTAGCCCTAAATCTGCCAAAGCACGGGATATAGGCGATCGCTTTACCCAAATTCAGACAAGGCTGAAAATTCCCGATCTCAATGCTGGCGATTTTTCCCAATTAACAATCACTCGTCAGCTCAATCAAGTTGCCGCAGAATTCAGCAATGATTCTACACCAGTAACGCTTATTGGCTCAAGTTTGGGTGGTTTGACTGCTGCCCACTTGGGACAACAAAATTTACAAGTGCAACGCTTAGTTTTGCTAGCACCAGCTTTTGGGTTTTTATCACATTGGTTGCCCAAGCTAGGAGATGAAGAAGTACAGCGTTGGCAGCAAGAAAAATATATCATGGTCTATCACTATGGGGAAGAGCGATTAATTCCTTTAAGTTACGATTTCGTCATAGATGCTGCCCAATACCAAGAAAAACTTTTGCAACGCCCTATCTCCACGCTAATTTTGCACGGAAAAAAAGATGAAGTCATTCCGATAGAAGCTAGTCGGCACTTTGCGCACTCCCGTTCTTGGGTGGAGTTAGTTGAACTCGACAGTGACCACGCCTTGGGTAATGTTATGGAAGAAATTTGGCAGGCAATTCGCCTCTTTTGCCAATTACCTTGAAGTTGTAAAATATTAGACTCACAGATAACTAATGTCCTTAGTCATTTGTCCTTTGTTAGTTACTAATGACCAATGACTAATGACCATTGACTAATGACTAAAACTATGCTTCCCTTCATCCGGTCAGATTTAGCCCAATTCACCGCCTATAAACCTCATCCTAGCAGCGATACAGCCAATTCTGTCGCCACACAGTTTGATCGCTTAGATACAAATGAAAGCCCATACGATTTACCTCTTGAGTTAAAAGAGAAGCTGGCGTGGACTTATCAGCAAGTAATTGAAACAAATCGTTATCCTGATGGCGGACATGAAACCCTTAAAAATGCGATCGCTGAGTACATTAATCAGTCAGCCGACCTCTCATCATCGTTATTTACTGCTGCCAATATTTCTGTTGGTAATGGTTCAGATGAACTAATCCGCTCTTTATTAATCGCCACTTGTCTGGGAGGAGAAGGGTCAATTCTTGTCTCCAATCCCACTTTCTCGATGTACGGGATTTTGGCGCAAACTTTGGGCATTCCTGTAGTGGCGGTGGGGAGAAATGAAACAAATTTTGAAATTGACATAAGCGCCGCACAGTCTGCGATCGAACAAACTCAAAATCCCCCCATTCGCGTAATTTTCGTAGTCCATCCCAATTCGCCGACTGCTAATAGCTTAACTGAGGCTGAGTTAGCGTGGTTAAGAAGCTTGCCACAGCATATTTTAGTAGTAATTGATGAAGCTTACTTTGAATTCAGTCAAACTACCCTAGTAGGTGAATTACCACAGCATCTTAATTGGGTAATATTACGCACTTTTTCTAAAGCTTTCCGATTGGCATCTCTCCGTATTGGTTATTGCGTTGCCCATCCCGAAGCGATCGCCATTTTAGAAAAAGTTCGCTTACCCTACAATCTCCCCAGTTTTTCCATAGCAGCTGCCTTAGTTGGTTTACAAAATCGTACACTCTTGCTGGAATCAATTTCCCAGATCCTGAGTGAACGAGCTAAACTCATCGAAATTTTATCCCAGCAACCGGAACTACAAATTACTCCAAGTACTGCGAACTTTATTTACCTGCGTCTTAAACCAAATGGCTTTAATTCACAAGAAGCTGCTTTAAAAACTTTCCACCAGAAACTTAAAACACTCGGCACTCTTGTACGGCACATTAGCGGAGGATTACGAATTACTGTCGGAACGATAGAAGAAAACGCCCGCACCGTTAATCGAGTAAAAACTGCTTTGGCAAATTTATCATCTTAGCAATTTACTCAGTAATTAAACCTGCTATTTAACTCACTGCCCAAACGGCGTACTACTCCCACTGTTTGTGGCAGCACACCTACTAAAAGAGCAAAAGCAACATCCGGCAAAAGAGCCACTATTTCTGGTGGAAAGTATTGTTCAAATTGATCGAGAATCTTCTGCACTCGCTGCCCAGGCAGTGGATTTTCTGTAATTTGTTTGATCAATCGAATCCACTGTCGCCTAATCAAGTAAGCCTTCTGGCGTTCTTCATTAGATTCAGGAGTTAATAAAGAAAGATTACCTATGGGCAGTGCCCTTTGGCAATCACAATCGTAATCCCCACCCACAGCAGCCCCAGGCCCAGCAAACTCTGCATGGTAGCGTTTAAAGAGTATTAATCCATTTCGCCTACGACTATTGACGATGAAAACTTCTCCACTGTGCAAACGTGTAAGGATATCCGAGCCTTGCGATTGCTCAGTTCCGTCTGACATGACAACAGAGTCAAGGAAAGTAGTTTCAGGGTAATAAGTTGATACCATAGAGGTCTGATAGCGTCGATGCTGTTCGCTATCCATGTTTTTTAAACTTTTAATGAATGTTGTTGTAGTATGCACTTCAAAACGGAACTAGCTGTTATATCAAATCAAGTTTTTGAATTCTTTTATTATCAAGACCTTTCTGGTCAATCTAACTAAAAATAACAATATATAGGCGTTGTTTCAGTAATTGAGTGATTATATTTTATGAGATATAACTAGATTTGTCTGTAAACTCTACTAATGTTTTCTTAAAGTTTTTATAAAGATGAATATATGAATTACAAAGTTATTATGAGGAAGTAAGATTTCTTTCAACGTGATTTTGCGTTATGTTCCTATTATAGTCCATTTTCATCTATATCGAATGCTTTCAAAAATTTGTTAAGCATAAATTTCAAAAGGGAATTTAACATTTTTTAATATTAAAAATATTTACCAACAAGATAATTTGTTTATAGCGACGAGGGCATTTTTCGTAAAAAGTTAAAATCAAATATTCTTTTGATAAAAAATTATCAAAAGCTTTTTACTCGCTTCGTAAATTAACAAACACGTTTAAGTTTTGATTTATTAAGACTCCTATTTGATTGCGTGAAAAAACTTAGTATAACTCAAAGAGCCTTCTTTCTCGTTAGCTCTTGCTTGCTAAATCAAGTAAATTCTGGAAATCAAAGCGGATTTATCTGGATATTTAGATAATATTGGCTAAATTTCTAATTAAACCCCGTTCATTTTAAAACCTAGAGTTATTAAAAAGAGTATATTATCTAGTCCTGGCTTGAGTTTTGAGCTTTCTCGGAGTCAAAATAATTATGGTTCTAAAGGTAGACGTGGTTTAGCTTAGTTTGTGTTTGATTACCGCTATGAGTTACAGATTTTATTGAATTAATTGGAATGGAATACAAAACTTGACAATTGCCAAAATAAAACTCAGAGAATGGAATCAGGACTCAGGCGCTTGTGCAATAACATCTGGCTTGAGCGTCTTAGAAGAAATGTATTCCAATTAGATTCGACTTTATGCACTCGATATCCCAGCTTGAAATAAAGCTGTCGTGCTTGATGGTTATTTTCTAAAACATGGAGATATAAGTCTTGAAATCCCCACTCGCGAGAGACTTTTTCACAGCTAGTAAGTAATCCTGAAGCCACACCATGTCTACGGTATTTTGGGTGAACCGCTAAATTAGATAAGTAAGGAAAACCTACACCAACCTCGCTCCATGAATCACTACTGTAGCGTACACCCATTTCCACACTTCCTACTAAGTTAGTAGCCTCACCAGTAGTAGCTTCAAGAGCAACTAAGCAAAGATGACGGGGCGCAGGTGATGCCATCCGATGCCTTAAGTCTTCGTAAATACCCAGACGTAGCAACGGAAAAGCCCATCCCCATATACCATTGTGGGAGTGAAAGCTTTCAGTAATAATTTGGGCAACACCAATCAAATCAGCAGGTGTAGCTGTACGAATTTGGAATTGGTAGGAAGCTGGATCGATTGGCTGTTGGTGGTATGGGTGAAAAAACCGATATTTCAAGGCTAGTTTAGTATTGATTTTATTCAACAAAAATTTTCTCAAATATCCTAAAACAAAATTTAAACTAAATCAGAACTTATAGAGTTGCCCAGGAGATTTAACTGAACCAATGTAGATTAAACAAATTTTACACTTTAGTTTGGAGTTTTATAACCTGCATTTTTGAAAGAGTATTAGAGGATGAATGAACAAGTATTTTTCATAACATCAAAGCCTCGGAAACCTAACCCCCCTAGCCCCCAACACTTATGAGGGAATGGCAGGGTGGTTTCATACGAAAAAAGAAAAATACATAAGTCTTGATTTCTTGTTTTGTGTCCAGGTTTTTTCCCTCACTTCCATTCCTTTCCCCCACGAGGGCAAAGGCTTTGAACCACAGTTTTAGTTTTTCTCTGCTTGTATGAAACCACCCTGCCTTCCCTACGAGGGAATGGGTGTTTCAAAGCCTCTCCCCGAAGCAAAGAGGAATGGAAGTGGGGTTTATAGTATACTTTACGACTTTTCAAACATCCTCTTAGGAGTTACAACTTCATAAATCTATTTAAACCCAGTATATTCATTGCATACCTTCTTTTAGGTAGGCAGAATATCAAACTGATTACTACAAAAACATCTCTAAAGTGATAGAGCTTTCAGCGAGTGGGCAGAGGAATAGCATAACTTATCTGTAAGCAGCATCTCCAAAATTGTTAAGTAAGTACACTATTGGCAAACTCTGGTTTCAAACTACCCTTGGTTACAGTACTGAACTTGTTTTTTGCAGTTACCGCACACTGATGCTACTTTGCTACTAAGTCCTAGAAGTAAGCTGTACAGTTACTGTGACAAGAATCTGTAAGGTTTCCTAATCCCTAATCTCTAACTCCTCAACCACTTACCACTTGTCTTAATGATAGTTCTGATTGCTAAATTAGAAAGAGGTATTTGTCTAATAGTATACTTTGACTTTAAATCTTATTGTTTTAATTTTGCTGGCTCTACCATGACTACCATAAATAAAATTTACCTGCAAGTGTTATTACAACAACTGTGGAGGGAAAACTTAATATGCAGCTTTATCTGGATTTTTCTGCTGGCTATGAGCGCTGTATGTATTATCAGACATTGCTCACAGGAGGTGAAAAAAGATTTGGCAAGCAAGCGTCGACTCTATAACACTAAAACTGACAATGAAAGCAATTACCCTGCACCAACGCAAACGGTAATCGGCACAAGCAATTGAGACGAATTACTGTGAGTAAACGCTCATACACTCAGCAGTCATGTAGCCAAACAGCCCTATTGGTCGAAATGCTCTGCTCTTACCTGACTCAGAAAAATCCTTACCTGATCAGATTATTCTTTATCCGACTGCCGTTGCAGCAGGAAAGCGGTGCATGAAATCCCAAGCAAACAGTAAGCCTAAAATTTTGGTTGTCGATGATGAACCAGACAACCTTGACTTGCTTTACCGCACTTTTTATCGTGATTATAAGGTGCTAAGGGCAACCTCTGGCCCTGCGGCCCTCGATCTGCTGGCTCAAGAGGGAGAGATCGCGGTGATCATCTCCGATCAGCGGATGCCAATGATGAGCGGTACAGAATTTTTGAGCCTAACAGCAACTCAATATCCAGATATTATTCGGATAATTTTAACTGGCTACACCGATGTCGAAGACTTGGTGGAAGCAATCAACGCTGGTAAGGTATTTAAGTATGTCACGAAACCGTGGGAAGCGGAGGAACTCAAAGCAGTGGTACGCCAAGCTTTGGATACCCACAATGTCCTCAAAGCTAGAACCCGCGAACTTACCCGCACACTCCGTCAAGAATCGCTGCTGAATACTGTTACCAATACGATTCGCAGTGCTTTAGACTACAGACAAATTTTGCAAGCAATTGTAGATACAGTGGGTGACATGTTGGAGGTGGATGTTTGTCTGCTACGTCCCTTCCAAGATGAGCAGTTGGCGGATAAAGGGTTTATTTATCAGAAGCCTCTTTCTGAAGAAACAGAGGTGCAGGAGAGCAAAGGGGAAGTGGCAGTAAGTCTTTCCCCTCTGCCCGCTATATCCTCTGCAACTCCTCTGCCTCTTTTGGCTCAGACGGTATGGGAAACCCGCGAAGTCCAGGTGATTCACGATGCGATCGATGATGAGCGCATTCACGGTAACACTCCCGAACTGCGCGAACGGGGGCAAGCTTTTGCTGCTGCTAACATTTGTTCTAGTTTAGTTGTGCCATTGATCTGCCAACAAGAACTGATGGCAGTGCTAGCACTGCACCAGTGTTCTGTTCCTCGCTTCTGGGGTGAGGATGAGGTGCAGTTAGTGTTGATGGTAGCGGATCAGGCAGCCTTAGCTTTGTCTCAAGCTTATGCTTACGAACAAGTACGTGCTCTTGCCAAGCGAGAGAGCTTGATTAATACAATTACTAGCGCGATTCGCTCTAGCTTAGATCCTCAAGATATCTTTGCGGCTATTACCCAACAATTGGGACAAGCTTTACAAGTTGATGGGTGCGTCTTGTCTTTGTGGACAGAGGAAGATGAATTTGTTGAGTGTGTGGGTTTGTATGACAGTTTTCAACATCTAGAAAATTTAAGAGCGCCAGCCCCAGATAATAATTCAAGTAGCAATCATCACCTATCAAACCAGAGATTACCCTATTCTCAAGCATCGATTCAAGAAAATCCCATCCTCCAACAAATGCTACAGACACATGAACCTGTGGTAATTGGTAATGTAAACCATTCTCCTTCAGATGTGCGGGGTTTTGATTTACCTTTAAAAATGCCAGCGCGATCGCTAATGTTTGTGCCATTATTAGCTGATGGTAAATGTATCGGTAGTATTACTTTGCATGAAGGTAAAAAAGTACGCCAATGGTTGCCATCTGATATCGATTTGGCGAAAGCAGTGGCAGCGCAAGCCGCGATCGCTGTGCAACAGTCACACTTGTATCAAAAAACTCGCCAACAAGCTGAACGCTTACTGGAATTAGACAAACAAAAAACTGAATTTTTTCAAAATATTTCCCATGAGTTCCGCACACCGATTACCTTGATTCAAGGGCCTTTAGAGTCGGCAGTAGCGGCTGGTGAGGGATTATCTTACTCTCAAAGTGCGATCGCCCTGCGTAACTCCCGCCGCCTGCTGCGACTGGTAAATCAACTCCTGGATTTACAACGCCTGAATGCCGGGAGAATGCAGCCTAGCTTCCATCCCTGTGATTTAGTCGAATTTGTCAGCCAAATAGTGGAATCTTTTCGTCCCTATTGTGAGAAAAAGAGACTGCATCTCGTCACCCAATTAGATGAATGTTCGACGGTGTACTTGGACATGGAAAAATTTGACAAGGTGGTTTACAATCTCTTGTCAAATGCCATGAAGTTTACTCCCGAAGGTGGCACGATCGGTGTCAGACTAAAATCTGAGCGCGATCGCTGCATATTACAAGTGCAAGATACTGGAATTGGTATTGTTAAAGAACAAATTCCCCACCTATTTGAGCGCTTTCGCCAAGCTGAAGGTTCAGCAAACCGCTCCTATGAAGGCAGTGGTTTGGGTTTAGCTTTAGTTAAAGAATTAGTAGAATTACATGGTGGTCAAGTCACTGTGGAATCAGTTTATGGTGAAGGTACTACTTTTAGTTTATGGCTGGTGACTGGAAATGCTCATTTACATGCACAGCAAGTACTAGAAACGCCTACTGAACTGAATACAAACCGCGCTAGCGTAGAATTAGCTGATTTAGAACTAGTAGAGTCAACAACAGACAATATTGAAGATATTACAATAAACCTGTCCCCCAGTGTTGATACTCAAGACTCAGCACATAAGACTCAGCACTCAATTTTAGTTGTAGATGACAACCCCGATTTGCGAACCTATGTATCTGAAATTTTCCGCCGTAATGGCTATCATGTACAGACAGCTCGTAACGGTCATGAAGGGCACAGTAGAGCGAAGGAAATTCTACCCAGCTTGATTGTGACTGACTTAATGATGCCGTTGGTGAGCGGACTTGAGATGATTCAGATGATCCGCAATGAGGAGACGTTGAAAGGAACACCAATCATTCTGCTGACAGCGAAAGTAGATGAAGAAACCCGCATCGAAGGTACAGAACATGGCGCGGACGCTTATTTAGCAAAACCATTCAACGATCGGGAACTTTTGGCGGAAGTTCGCAATCTTTTAGCGTTGAAAGAAAATGAACGGCGAATTGTGGAGTTAAATACTTATCTAACAGAATCGGTGCTAAAGCGCTTTTTGCCTGCTGTATTGGTGCAAAAAGCCGCAACCGGAGACTTAACGTTAGATTTGCGCCCAGAACCACGCTTAATTACAGTTTTGTTTAGCGACATTGTGGGTTTTACACAGCTAGCAAATACTCTCAGATCCCGACGAGTTGCAGAGCTGCTAAATGAATATTTAGAAGCAATGACCAAAGTTGTATTTAGCAATGGCGGCACTGTAGATAAATTTATGGGAGATGCTATCTTAGCTTTATATGGAGCGCCGGAAGAACTAACCCCTAACGAACAAGTGCGTCGTGCCATTAATACAGCAAGAGCAATGCACCACTCACTGGCTGACTTGAACCAGCGCTGGCGAGAGCAAGGTGTATTCGATAGCGACAAACTTACTAGCGTACAGTTCCGGTGTGGTATTCACCAAGGTACTGCTGTTGTGGGGATGTTTGGTAGCGCTGAACGCGCCGATTATACTGCTATTGGCCCAAGTGTCAATATTGCCGCAAGGTTGCAAGCTGCCGCTGTTCCCGGTACGATTCTAGTTTCTGCTGCCGTAGCAGATTATTTGCAGGAAGGAGAAATTACTAAAGGTAGTCCGCTAGAACTTAAAGGAGTAGATGAAACAGTTTTGACTTTTGCTGTTTCACCAGAGGTAATGGTTAATCGCTAAAATTTAGACTGGTATTTTAAAGCATTACCAATGAGTAAAAGTGCATAATCATATCCAGTTTATATAATATGACACCATCGGTTGCAGACAAAACTCCAATTCCAGCCAAGGTCTGGAGACGACACACCGATCCACCAGGTTTGTGGATTTTTGTCGTTGTTAGTTCAGTCTCTCTGCACTTGCTGGTGTTCTGGCTGATGCGCTCATCTAATGCATTTAGTCTGTGGTTTCCCCAGCAAAATCAATCTGTTGTTCCCGTTGAATTGATAGAAATTGCTCCTAAAACAACATCAATAATCAAATCAAAATCAACAGCCAAAATAGTTTCGTCAAAGCCACTATCCTCTACTCAAAAGTCTGTACCAGCACGTTCATCACAAACAGCACGAACTACGCCTAGAAATGAAGATATTGGCGCAATAAATGCTTCTGAAAATCTCCAGAGAAAGAGCCGAATTTACGCCTCTCAACCTAATAGCGAACCTTCTAGACAGCAGATAGTCCCCACGCCAACACCGAAACCTATAGCTAAAGCCACACCGATACCGAAACCTACACCTAAAGCCACACCGAAACCTATAGCTAAAGCCACGCCGACACCGAAACCTATAGCTAAAGCCACGCCAACACCTACAGTTCCAGTCGGTAATTTACCTTGGAAGCGTCGTCAAGAAATTAAACTAGGAAAGGGAACGCAACTACCAACAGGTATTCCATCAAATCGACCAGTTTTAGAACCTGAAAATAGAGAAACTCCAGCGCCTTCGACTAGAGAAACTCCAGCGCCTTCGACTGGAGAAACTCCAGCGACTTCGACTGGAGAAACTCCAGCGCCTTCCACTAGAGAAACTCCAGCGCCTTCGACTAGAGAAACTCCACCAACTTCGACTGGAGGAGCATCGGTAGCAATAGTAGCTCCCTTATCTAGAGATCAAGTGATTAGCTTGATACAATCAAAAGGATTCCGACAAGATGCTTTACCCGATGTTATCGCTTTATACAGGGGAAGCAACACAAAACAATTAGACCCAAGTTTTCTTGTCCCCAATTCGGAACTTGAACCAGCACAACTTTTGGCTAGCTTGATAATCGATCAGAATGGCAACTTTCAACAGGCTGTAGTTCTAGAAATAGAACCAGCAAAACTGCAAAGTGAAAAAAGTACATACGAGCAAGTCTTGAGGGAAGTTTTCAAAACAGAAAACTTTCTTGCTGCCCACAATAACGATGGCACAAAACCAGAATTGAGCAATTTGTATGTCAGGATCAAAATGCAACCCGCAAATTCCAACTAAATGCTTGAATTTTTACAAAAACTGTGTTAAACTTATAAAGTTGGAAATTTGCGGGCGTAGTTTAGTGGTAAAACTATAGCCTTCCAAGCTATTAATGCGGGTTCGATTCCCGCCGCCCGCTTAAAAAAAACTCTTAAATATACGAGTACAAAAACCTAAGTCTAAATCTTAGTAAAATAATTAGTGAAACAGCTATTCACAATTTTTTGCAGCGTACAGAAATAGCTTGAAACTGAGAGTAGCCAAATTCTAGGATGAGGAATAAGCAACACTTTGTTCAACAACATCCGCACTCTGGCTATCTTTTTGTTGTTTTATAGTTGACAGAACTCTGGAAAACGCCCAATAAGTTTTGATTTTTTGAATTTTAGAATTGCTGCTAATTAAGATTTTCTAGGCGAATGCGTGGATCGGCTGCTTTGAGCATCAAGTCGGCGATTAAATTGCCAACAATCAGCAATACTGCGCCCATAACCAAGCTTGCCATTAATAAATATAAATCTTGAGCTTGTAAAGCCTGTAAAGCCAATCTTCCTAAACCAGGCCAGTTGAAGAAAAATTCGGCGATGAAGGCACCATTTAATAAACCAGCTAATTCAAAACCTAATAAAGTAATTAAGGGATTTATAGCGTTGCGCAGTGCATGAACATAGATGACGCGGTTTTCTGGTAAACCTTTGGCACGAGCCGTTTGGATGTAATCTTGACGCAGGACATCTAATAATTCGCCGCGAGTGATGCGTTGCAAACCCGCAAAACTAGTAATTGAGAGTGCGATGGTGGGTAAAATCATGTGCCAACCGATATCTAAGATTCTGCCAAACCACGACAGTTCTGAGTGATTGATGCTAGTCATGCTACCCACTGGAAAAAATGGTGAGGTGATTTGGGCTAAAACCAGCAGCGCTAAAGCAGTGATGAAACTAGGAAAGCCTTGTCCTGCGTAACTAATCACTTGTAAAATCCGGTCTGCTGGCTTATTTTGTTTAACGGCGGCAAAGATCCCTAGAGGGATGGCGATCGCCCATGTGACAATTAAAGATGCGATCGCTAATAGCAAAGTCGCTGGTACTCGTTCCCACAACAGCGATGCCACTGAACGTTGATAAATAAAACTCGTGCCAAAATCCCCTTTGGTCAAGATTCGCCATAGCCACAGCCCAAATTGCTCTGGCCAAGACTTATCCAGACCAAACTGCCGTTTGATTTCCTCAATTCTTTCAGGAGATATCTTCGGATTTTGCCGCAGCGTATCTACATAATCACCGGGAGCGAGTTGAATGATGAAAAACGACAACGCTGACGCCAACAACAAAGTTAGCAGTGCCTGCAATAGTCGTTTTGCCACATAAACAAAAGTTTCGCTCGTGACTAGCCTGATTAGCCAATCCCGACCTGTCTCCAAGGAAATTTTCGTAGATGTCATTTATATTTTGTCCTTTGTCATTTGTCATTTGTCATTTGTCCTTTGTCCTTCATCATTTGTCTGTTGTTTTTCTACTGACTAATGACTAATGACCAATGACTAATGACTAATATTCAATTAAAGAGATAATCGGCACGTCCGGTAAATGTGTACGCCCTTGTAAATCCCGTAGCTCGATAATAAACCCAAATCCTACTAGTTCGCAGCCAATTTTCTGCACCAATTTAGCTGTGGCACTCGCTGTCCCACCTGTGGCAATCAAGTCGTCGACAATCAAAACTCGGCTACCTTGGTGTAAAGCGTCTTGATGCACTTCTAGGCAATCTGTACCATACTCTAGTTGATATTCAATTGAGTGAACGGCTGCTGGTAACTTCCCTTTTTTGCGGATGGGAATAAAACCAGCTCCTAATTTATAAGCTAGAGGCGAACCAAAAATGAATCCTCTCGACTCCATACCAATGACATAATCAACTGTTATTCCAGCTTCATTGCATTTTTGTGCTAAAAAGTCAATAGTGTAGCGCAGTCCCTCTGGGTCGCGCAGTAACGTAGTAATATCCCGAAATAAAATTCCGGGTTTCGGGAAATCTGGAATGTTACGAACGAGAGACTTTAAATCCATAAAATAGGGATTAGGGAATGGGGCATGGGGCATGGGGCATAGGGCATGGAGAGTGGGGAAGTGAGGGAGCAAGGGAAGCAGGGGAAGAAGAACTATTGATTATTGACAAATGCCCAATGTTCAATGCCCCTCAAGAATACTGAGTTCCGAGTTTCGAGTGCTGAGTGAGGGGGAGGGGAGAATAACTCTTAACTTTTAACTCAACACTCAGCACAAGCTAAACGCCCCGCTATCGCTAACAGCACTTAGCACTCAACACTGTTTTGCCCAATGCCCAATGCCCAATTTCAGATACCTGAAAAATCGTACACTATAATGTCATACGCTGGGGGTCAAGTGGGGATAAAGGCTGAAGCTTCGCTCTTCATTGACGATAATTAGAATCTAAACCAAGCTATAAAAGGTATTTCACTAAGAAATGAGGTGAATTTAGTTATGTTTTAAAATTTTGATTTCAATATAGGGAAAACTTTGAGTAGAAAGAGTTAGGTAATGTATATATCAGGTAGTCATGCTACTGCCACAAGTCTAAGGCTTAAGTCTTGGCTACCGATCTTAAATTTGTTTTATCTAGTCTGTTGGAACCGCACAAGGTATTTATAGAATGAATGTTTCAGCAAGTTTAACGCCGTTCAACAGTCCAACCCAAGACTCACTGCCGATGATTCTGGACACTTTACCAGATCCTGCGATCGCTTCCAAAACGTGTCCTCGGAGAACCAGGCTGCAAATTGACCTGATTTTACTGGCAATTGAAGCTTTAGAACTTGGTGGTTCGGAAGCAATCCTGGCTTTTGCTCAAGAGTTGGATCTTAAAGGAATTGTTAAAGACAGGGTGAATTTATGGCGGATGCGTAGCTCTAACCCGCTACGAAGAGCGCACATACGCCGTCCCTTAACTATTATGGAAGCAAAAGCTTTGGTGGTCATTGCTTGCTATATAGCACGGCGTTTAACTGTTGTCATCCGTCAGTTATTAATGATATGTCAACAAATGGAAGAAAAACAGATTCCATTAGAACAGAATTTGCGGCTATCTAATTATTTAGAGCGGTTTAGAGCACATTTTAAAAGCCGGATGAATGCTCGACGTTCTGGTGTACTCGCATTAACTTCTGATGAAAAATTAGATGCGCTAGCAATAAATTTGTTAGGACAATTACTATTTTGTACTGGTACTGCTGGAATGCAGCGGTTCTGGATTAGTCTTTTTGACGGTGAAGTAGAATGAATATTCAACGTAAGTACAGTCTACCTAATTGTACTCTTCTTTTAGAAGGGTTAAGTGATGTCACTAGGGCTGCACAGTTTCAGGAAATGCGCCCAGAATTATCAATATTGGTAAATGCAGAATGCTATTTATCTGGTTACAATCAACCTTTAACGGGAGGGCGAGAATTTTTTGAAAGTTTGGTGAGGGCTGTTAGTGGTTATGCTCAAGAATTTCTGAGTACTGTACCCAATCCGCAAGCACACAACCAGGAATCGGAGCTAGTAGAGTTTCAAAAAATTGACGGCAACCGCCACAGGTTAATCATACATTCAGAGAATGCTCCAGAGGGGTTTGATCGCTCTAATAATTCTAAACGTCCGCCGATTGAAATAGATTTGAATACGGTACAGTTGTTTGATTTAGTAGAAGCAGTAGATCAGTTTTTTGCTGATACTCAGACTTTACCAGAATTATCTCTAGAACTACAACCAGTTACTAGACGCTATGGCGGTGCTAGTCAGGCTGTAATCAGGCAGGCTGTTCCTGCTGCCATAGGAGTATCAAGTTTAGCAGTAGCAGCGATCGCATTTAACTTGATTCCACCCCCCCAAATTCGTCCACCGCAGCCTAAGCCAGATGAACAATCTAGCTCTACAACAAACAACCTTAATCCTCCAGCATCAGCAGCTGCAACACCCATCGCAGCTGCAACACCGACGACACCACCCACAGCCGATCAAAAGCCAGTAGTTAAAGATTTAGAAGCACTTTTAAATACAGTTCCAGAAATTACCGATCCATCCCAGTTGCGTGCATTGAATCGTCAAGTGTATAACCAAGTTCATCCAGCTTGGACTAAGCGTTCAGGATTGCAACAGGATTTGATCTATCGTTTGGGTGTAGCTGCGGATGGAGCGATCGTTGGTTATAAAGCGGTGAATAAAGAGGCCAATCAAGAAGTCGGACAAACTCCTCTGCCTAACCTACTTTATAATCCTGCTAACCGCGCTCCCATTTCTAATGAACCAATCGCCCAATTCCGAATAGTGTTTACTACAAATGGTGTGCTGCAAGTTAGCCCTTGGCGAGGATATGCTAAGACACCAGAGGTAGTCGGTGCTAAAATTACTGACTCTAATATCACTAAAGGTTTAAATCAAAAGCTTTATAATACAGTTCGTCAAACCTGGAGTGGCACCCCCACCTTTACGCGAGATTTAAAATATCGGGTAGCAGTAAACAAAGATGGTGTCATTGCTGACTACGAACCACTCAATCAAGTCGCATTTGATTATTTCCGAGAAACACCTCTTCCTAAGATGTTTAACGACATCTATGGTTCTAATGTAGCTCCTCCCAATGACAAAGAACCTCTAGCCCACTTTCAAGTGATATTCAAGCCTAATGGCAAACTTGAAGTCACTCCTTGGAAGGGATATCAGTAATTGGGTATGGGGCATGCCCAATGCCCAATGCCCAATTACCTTGTAATTCTCCGCATATAATTTCCCCATAATTGAGCTGCTTGAGCGCTGCTACCAGATGTCGGGGAATTATTGTCGTTTCCCAGCCAAACGCCAGTTACAAGTCGCTGACTGGGGATAAAACCAATAAACCACAAGTCAACGTTTTTATCAGTCGTGCCTGTTTTACCAGCTTCCCCTAGTCCAATGGCAGCACTACGACCAGTACCTCTTGCGATTACACCGCGCATCAAACTAGTCATTTCATCGGCGACATTAGTTGTTAACACTCGTTTGTTGGCACCTGGATCTTGGTCGAAGGAGTAGATTACCCGACAGGTTTTGATATCATTGCGATCGCTGCAATCACCACTGTCTAAAATTCGGCTGATGGCATGGGGAGGATTCGACACACCGCGATTGCCAATAGCACCAAAAGCACCAGTCATTTCCAAAACATTAACTACACTTTGACCCAGTACCAAGCCGGGAACTGGATCTAGGTTTGATTTTATTCCCAAACGCTGCGCCATTGCCACAACTTTATCCAGCCCAACTTGTCTGGCAACTCGCAAGGCGATGGGATTTTCTGAAAGCGCCAGTCCGGTGGCAATATCTAAACTAGTGTCAGCACCAGCACGACAGGGTTTATAAGTAAAGCCTTGCCAAGTTAAAGGCGCGCAGGAATAACTGTTGGATGGCGAAATTCCCTGTTGAATAGCGGCGGTGTAAGCAAAGATTTTGAAGGTGGAACCTGGTTGTCTTTTGGCTTGAACAGCACGATTGAACTGACTTTTTTTGTAATCAGTCCCGCCTACCATTGCCAATATACTGCCCGTACTAGAGTCAAGAGTGACTAGCGCCCCTTGAGAAAAATTAAAAGTTCTACCAGAGTTGTTCACCGAATTATTCAACGCTGCTTCTGCTTGTCTCTGTATGGTTGGATCGAGCTTGGTTTCAATGATATAGTTTCCCTCTCTTGCAGCTCCCTCCCCCAAAATTGATTCGAGTTCAGAGAAGACGTAACTGTAAAAATAAGGTGCGATCGTTTTAGCTTGCTGTTCGCAGACTTTAGGACTAATTTGGACAGTGGAGCGTCTAGCTCGGTTCGCATCCTCTGCTTTAATTTTGCCCATCTCCAACAACCGCTTAATCACACGATTCCGGTATTCAGCCGCTTCTAGTTTATTGGGCCCATCCCCACAAAAATCGAAGGCGTTGGGTGCTGGTAAAATTCCTACCAATGTTGCTGCTTCTGCCAAAGTTAATTCTTTAGCCGACTTTTCAAAGTAATATCGGGCTGCATCCTCAAAGCCAGAGGTATCTCCTCCCAAAAAAACCCGATTTAAGTACATCAGCAAAATATCATCTTTGCTGTAAAATGTTTCGAGTTTTAGGGCGACAACTGCCTCCCGCAATTTCCGACCAAGGGTATCCTGTCTGCCTACATACTCGCGGAACAAACTGCGGGCAACTTGCTGGGTGACAGTGCTGGCTCCTTGTTGCACATCTCCGGTGCGGCTATTAATCAACACAGCTCGTAAAATCCCCAGAGGATCGACCCCAAAGTGCCAGTAGTAACGACTATCTTCTGAAGCCACTACCGCAGCAGGCAAATAAGGGCCAAATTCCTCTAATCGCTTCATGTCTACATGAGAGATTGTCCGAGGTTCTCTCAGAGGAGTGGCTCCATCACGGGCGTAAACAACTACTGGGGCGCGTGTTGCTGTTGGTAAAGGTTTGACTGAAAATTTTAGCCATTCGACGCCAATAACTAACGTTAACAGCGCACTGACACCACCAACTCCATAAGCTGTCCAACTTGCAGCTTTGACATACCATTCTGGTGGATCGACATATTGCAACCGTACAGAAGCGGCTAGTTCTGGGGGTCCCAGAGTCAGAATATCGCCGTGACGCAGTTCTAGAGAACTAACACGACGTTTGCCACGATAAATGCCATTGGTGGAGTTTTCGTCTTTGATCGTGAAAACTGGTGTGCGCTGACTAGAATTCCGCGATAATGAGAGGTGAATTTGGCTGACAACAGGGTTACGGATAACGATATCGCTGGATTTCGAGCTACGACCGAGAATATAGCGATCGCCCAACAGTGGATATACTTCTGCTTTATCCGCCCCCGCATCCTGCACCCAAAGTTCTGGTACTTTGGCATTAGGCTTGAGCGCCAATTTTGAAAAATCGACCCTAGCTTGAATCGTATGTACTGCTTGAGTCAGTTGACCTAGTAACGTTTGTGGCTTGTGAGGGGGTTGGGGAGAACTCATCGGCTATTCACATCACAGTTTTTAATAAAGAATCGGGCGAATTACAATCAATTTTAGATGTTAGTCTTTCATCATTTTACTCATAAGCCAAAGCATAAATTAGCTATACGTAACTTTTTGAGCTAATTTATACTTTAATTTATGTTAAAGCTAAAGTAATGTTGTAACTTTAATCACTTTTTTATATAGACAAATATTTCTGTATATTATTTTCAAAAGCTTATATAAGCTAGTATAAATAGTTCAAGAACTACAGATATACTTTTTATTTGTGTCTTTTGAAACACTAGTTGTCAATAAATAACTGATTTAATTTTTACCAATTTTACATATCCACATATTCTGAAACAAACCTAAATATCTTCATTTAGGAGGATTTTCTAAATCTTGGTTATCTGCTTTAATGGGGCGAGTGTTCTGTTGAGGTTAATTTGAGAAATGATGGGAAAATCTCTGAGCTTGATTGGTACAGCTTTATCTTTGGCACTTACCACTAATATTGCTGTAGCCGAATCCAGTAAATCCCCCATAGCCCAATCTAGTACCGACTCCACTAGTGCACCAGCGGAAATCAAGCTGTCACCAGAAGGTAAGAAAATTCTGTGCGAGAATTTTCCACTTAATTCACGTTGTCCCGGCGGCACAGCACTCACCCCTAGCGCTCCTGGTAGTACTACAGTACCAGCAGAAACAACACCAGCAGAAACAACAACGCCTGATAGCACCACCACTCCTGACAGCACAACTGCACCAGGAAGCACTCCTTCTGGATCTGGTACTCCCGAAACCACTCCAGCACCAGGAAGCACAACCCCATCGGCACCTGACGCACCTAGCAACTTAACTCCACCACCAGGAAGCGTTACTCCAACCACTCCTGAAGGCGCACCTAGCAACTTAACTCCACCAGGAAGCTCAACCACTCCTGAAGGCGCACCTAGCAACTTAACTCCACCATCAGGAAGCCCAAACACTCCTGAAAGCGCACCTACTACTCCTGGCAGCACTACCGAACCAGGTAGCTCAACTACACCAGAACAACCTGGCACTCCTGGCACTCCTGGCAGCAGCCTCGAACCCGGTAGCTCTCCCAGTACTCCTGGCTCTAGTTCACCAAAAACTCCTACCACAGGTAACTAAATTTAAAGCTGGGGCATAATCTAAATAATGGTTTGCCATCAGCGATCGTCGGTGCATCTTTCGCGATCTCTTGCATCAGTTTGGATAACTGGTGTTAAGTGACAAATAAAAATTGATAAAAACCTTATAAGTAAAGTCTTCGCATATAAGACTGAGCAAGGGTTTCACTAAGTCAATAGCCTGGGATTAATCATCCCAGGCTTAATAGTTTAATGGGATCTGCCAGTTGAAGTCGGTGTTTTTTGGAAGGAAGCAATTAACAGGAAAACAATACCGATACTAATAAATGAATCTGCCACATTAAATACAGCAAAGTTAATCAGGCGAAAATCAAGAAAATCAACGACGTAGCCTAAAACAAAACGATCGATACCGTTGCCCATAGCTCCACCTAAAATCAAGCCATAGCCTAACTGATCCCACAAATTTAATGTTGGACCAATTAACGCCAATGCTATCAACACTAAACTCACTCCTAAAGATAGCCAGCGCAACCACTCTACTTTCCCACTCAACAGACTAAAAGCCGCACCAGTATTAGTGACATACGTAAAGTGAAAGATACCTGGTAAGAGTGGTAGTGTCTGTCCCAAGCTAAAGCTTTGTACTACCCAGTACTTTGTTATTTGGTCTAAGAAAAAAGCAATGAAAGCAGCGATCCAGAAAAGACGATTTTTTAAATGCATGGCGAATTAGTCATTGGTCGTTGGTCGTTGGTCATTAGTCATTGGTCATTGGTCATGAGCTTTTGACAAATGACAAAGGACGAAAGGCAATGAACTAATAAAACATTAAGTGACGCAATATATATGCTATTACACTAACTGCACAGACCACGGTTAGTTGACCTGGTAGTGCAAACCAGGAATATCTAAGGATTGCTTGTATCAAGGTTAGATTTTCTGTGCCTTTCCACTGAAAAAAATAGCTAATAATTAAATAAGTAATACCGCATAGGTGGAGAGTTAATAAGCCACAGACACAACTAAAGGCAAGAGTTTCTAGTCGAGGTCTGGCTTTAAAAGCAACTAAGCCACAAATCCAAGCTCCAGGAATAAAACCTAGTAGATAGCCAAACTGAGACAGCTTGACATAACCAATACCGCCACCATCGGCAAATACTGGTAATAAGGTTAACCCCATGACTAAATAGGCAATTTGCGAGAGCGCACCCGCATTTTTGCCTCCTAAACAACCCACCAACAATACTGCGCCAATTTGAAAAGTGACACCTAAAGAAAAAGTCTGAATTCCGTGCTGACTCCAAGTCCAAGGAAAGGTGATGCCATAAACTTCTAAGAAGGTACCACCCATTGTCAGGAGTAAGCCAATCATAGACCATAGTAATTGATTGGAAGCAGCAAACATTTATCAGGCAACCAAGGAAAAGCAAAAGGGAAAATCAACAGCAACTAGTATATTCATTAATATTGAAATGAAATTTGTGCTGACATCTTAAGAACTAGCATATTTTCTTTTGCCTTTTTGGTATGTAATTTTTCAGTTCTACGAATTTCAGCTTAAATGTCTATTGTCTAATTTTATTAACTGAGGCCTGTTCTGAATTCTGGTATTTGACCGAAAATACAGTAAAATCTACATTATTGAGCTTGGTATTTATACTATTTTTTCAGATAATTGCCTAAATTGAGCTACAAAGTGCTTAATATTTATAGTGCTTATCAGTTGAGTCTAATACAGACCTAACAAGAACAGCCACTTCCCAAGGAAGTGAAATAAGATTCATAGCCTTTATCCTTTTAGGAGAGGTAGAAGTGTATTGGATACAAAGCAAAAGCGCTATTCCATACTAAAATTTTTTCACAACTGAGCCAAAGAATTTACTCTAATAATAAAGTTTTGTAAATGCGTATGAGCTACTTAATCCAGTGCTAGATATAACTTGGACGTTAAGTAAGAGTATAAAAATTATCAAGCAAAACTAAAAATAAGGGTTTGTTCTTCATCAAAAAAAAACAAGCATTTTTTGTTCTATTAACCTATTGTTAATCTTTATTGCTGTCCTTTAGGAGTATCTTAGAAACGCTCACCTGAAAAGTTACTAAAAAATTGATAGCGATGCTCTCACGTCTTAGTGCAATAAAAACTCATCGCCTCACAGGTTCAATTTCAGTGTTAGCACTGACAATCAGCCTAGCAGCTTGTGGCGGACAGCAAACACCAGATGGTACAGCCACCAAAGATACGCCTTCTGGCACTGCTACAGATACTACTGCTTCTAGCCCAGCTAAATTAGACCTTGGCGGAACCGTAAAGTTAAGCGGGGCTGGTGCGTCTTTTCCGGCACCACTGTACGATACCTGGTTCACAGATTTAAACAAAAAATATCCCAATCTGCAAGTTGACTATGCATCAGTTGGTAGCGGTTCTGGAGTTGAACAATTTATCAAAGGCACTGTAGACTTTGGTGCCAGCGATGTCGCAATGAAGGATGAAGAAATCCAAAAAGTACCAGCAGATAGAGGTGTTATTTTACTACCTGTGACTGCTGGTAGCATCGTGTTAGCTTACAACTTGCCTGATGTTCCAGAACTCAAGCTCCCACGAGCCGTTTACGCCGATATTCTACTAGGCAAAATCACGTCTTGGGATGATGCCCAAATTGCCAAGGCTAACCCAGGTGCAAAGCTTCCAAAAGAGTCAATCACAGTTGTTTATCGTTCAGATGGTAGCGGAACTACGGGTGTGTTCACAAAACACCTCAGCGCTATCAGCCCTGAGTGGAAGAATAAAGTTGGTGAAGGCAAAACCGTCAACTGGCCTAAGGGAGTAGGTGCTAAAGGTAACGAGGGTGTTACTGCCCAAATCCAACAAACTCAAGGTTCCATTGGTTATGTCGAGTATGGCTATGCCAAACAAAATAGTCTCAAGTTTGCTGCTTTGGAAAATAAAGGCGGTAAGTTTGTTGTAGCTAGTGAAGAGTCAGCTTCTAAAACTCTCGAATCAGTAGCTCTACCGGCAAATCTCCGCTCCTTCATTTCCGATCCCGACGGGGCTGATTCCTATCCTATCGTCACTTACACCTGGATTTTGGCTTACAAGAAATATCCCAATGCAGCAAAAGCCAAGGCGATTGAAGCTGCGATCGAATACGCTTTAACTGATGGACAGAAGCAAGCTAGTGCATTAGGATATGTTCCTTTACCCTCAAATGTGATTACAAAGGTAGCTGCTGCTGCTGACCAAATCAGTCCAGAGTACAAAATTTCTGTTGCCAGTGGTAATAGCGCTAGCAAGTAAGCAAGCAATAAAACATGCCTATCCAGTAGTAACTTTGGATACGGAGTTACTATTGTATAAGTCAGTTTAAATAGATGATGAGGCAGCAATTTTACTAATCTGGTTGCCTCCCATATTTTTCTCTGATTTTATTCTGAAAGTCGGTATTCATGACTACAAATTCTCAAAATCTGTCATCAGCGATGAAAAATCGCTCTGACGCCGAAAAATCCCTAGATTTGGGTTTTATTTGGCTGACTAAAATTTTCGCTTTTGGGGTTGCTGGTACTTTATTATGGATTGGGTCGCAGGTTGCAATTGCCTCTTGGCCTGCTATCCAAAAGTTTGGTGCTGGCTTTCTAGTCAACACCACTTGGAACCCGGTTAATGATAGCTATGGGGTGCTACCCCAAATTTATGGAACTCTCGTGAGTTCTTTTATTGGTCTGCTGATAGCAGTGCCAATTGGGGTTGGTACTGCAATTGTACTGAGCGAGGATTTTTTACCTGCAAAAGTGAAGCTAGTACTGGTTTTTGCGGTAGAACTGCTCGCAGCTATTCCCAGCGTTGTCTATGGCGTGTGGGGTATTTTCGTTTTGGTGCCAATATTAACCAGCTTGGGAAAATGGCTCAATGGTTACTTTAGCTGGCTGCCATTTTTTAGCACTTCTCCTACAGGGCCAGGAATGTTACCGGCGGGAGTCATCTTAGCGATTATGACTTTGCCCATCATCACAGCTTTATCCCGCGATGCCTTGATTTCTGTACCCCCCAGCTTGCGCCAAGCCTCTATCGGACTAGGAGCAACCCGCTGGGAAACGATTTTGCAAGTTCTTATCCCAGCAGCCTTTTCGGGCATAGTTAGTGCTGTGATGTTGGGACTTGGCCGCGCAATGGGAGAAACAATGGCTGTAACGATGTTAATTGGCAATTCCAACAACATCAGTCTTTCTCTTTTAGCACCAGCCAATACGATTTCTTCTCTACTAGCAAATCAATTTTCAGAAGCGAGTGGTTTGCAAGTTGCGGCTTTAATGTACGCGGCTTTAATTCTATTTTTTTTGACACTGGTAGTCAATATTCTGGCAGAGTTGATCGTTCTGAGAGTCAAGCGAATATAGCTTAGTTTTGGGTTAAATTATGACTTCTAATTTTCCAGAGCGCAGTTTAACTCGCTCCGCCATGTCTCAAAGGACACTGTTTAATACAGTGATGACCGTAGTCGCATTTACCTGCGGAGTATTGGCACTTTTACCTTTGCTAGCAGTCCTTTCTTACGTGATTATTAAAGGCTTTAGCAGTCTGAATTTAGCCGTGTTTGTTGAACTGCCACCCAAAGCCCTCCAAAAAGGAGGAGGCTTTGGTAATGCAATTTTAGGCACGCTGCTGATGGTAGGAATTGCTGCCTTGATTAGTATCCCCTTTGGAGTTTTAGGGGCGATTTACATCACAGAATTTAGTTCGGCAAGAGTAGCTAGATGGGTGCGTTTTGCAGCTAACGTCCTTAGTGGAGTCCCTTCAATTATTGCTGGGGTATTTGCCTATGGGATTGTAGTTTTGACAATGGTAAAGTTGAATTTAGGATCGTATTCAGCTCTGGCTGGAGGGTTTGCACTGGCAATTTTGATGTTGCCAATTATTCTGCGAACTACTGATGAAGCGTTACAGTTAGTATCGCAAGATTTGCGACAAGCTTCTGTAGGGTTGGGAGCGACTAACTTTCAAACTGTAAGTCAAGTAGTCTTACCAGCAGCTTTACCAGCTATTGTAACTGGGGCAACGCTAGCGATCGCCAGAGCATCTGGAGAAACCGCACCTTTGCTATTTACTGCTCTATTTTCTAACTTTTGGCCAGATGGTTTATTCCAACCAACAGCTTCTCTGGCTGTCTTGGTTTACAAATATGCCATTTCTCCGTTTAAAAATTGGCAATCTCTAGCTTGGGCAGCATCTTTAATTTTGGTATTGATGGTTCTAATCACAAGTATCATCGCTCGTTGGGCAACTCGCAAAAAAGCCTAGTAAAACCATCCACAGTGCATATCCCATCGCTTAAACTAACACTAAATTTATTTTATGCCTACCAATACTAGGACAGTGAATGACACTGAAACCGTTTTACGCACTGAAAATCTCAACGTTTACTATGGCAAGTTTTTAGCCTTACAGAATATTTGGCTAGATATACCGAAAAATCAGGTGACTGCTTTTATCGGCCCTTCTGGTTGTGGTAAAAGTACGTTGTTGCGATGCTATAACCGTCTCAATGACCTAATTGAATCATTTCGGGCAGAAGGTAAAATACTTTTTTACGATAAAAATTTGTATGCATCCGACATCGATCCTGTAGAAGTGCGTCGGAGAATTGGGATGGTGTTTCAAAGACCAAACCCATTTCCCAAATCAATTTATGACAATATTACTTTTGGAGCCAAAATCAACGGCTATAAAGGTAATTTAGATGAATTAGTAGAAAGCAGTCTTAGAAAAGCAGCTTTGTGGGATGAAGTCAAAGATAAACTACAGCAAAGTGGCTCGTCTTTATCTGGTGGACAACAACAACGATTATGTATTGCTCGTGCGATCGCAGTACAACCTGAAATTATCCTGATGGATGAACCTTGCTCCGCTCTTGACCCCATTTCCACCTTGCGTGTTGAAGAACTGATTCACGAACTTAAAGAGCAATATACTATTGTCATTGTCACCCATAACATGCAGCAAGCAGCGCGTGTTTCTGATAAGACAGCCTTTTTTAATGTTCGGACTTCAGAAACAGGAACCCGTAATGGCTATATGGTAGAGTATGATGCAACAGAAGTGATTTTCAACAATCCTCAGCAGGAAGATACCAGAGATTACGTCAGCGGCAAATTTGGATAAATATTTATTTCACATTACATTGTAGATATTAAAGCAATGAGGGATATTCGGAAATTAAAGTTGTGCGATATTCCTCTATGTTTTTTATTTGAAGGAATTTTTTCTCCCTAACAAACTTCATCTCCATGTTGTCCGATGTCTATTACTTGGTGCGCTCAAAAACTGACGGGAATTATCTTATAGCTCGTCCTGATGCTGAAACATCGGGTTATTTATTGCTGTTTCAAGAAAACTTTGACGCTCTTAGCTATCTCAACACCCACGCAGCAGAAGTGGCAAATCGCTTTGCGGTGGAATCTATTGCGCGTACACAGTTGGGGAACTTGCTCAAACGCTGGGGTTTTAGCGGTGTGGGCATTGTAACTGACCCGTTATTGCCCAAAATTGAGTTTTTACAGCACAATTAACTAATTTGTAATTCGTAATTCGTAATTCGTAATTCGTAATTTTATATTAATTAAATAGTTGTGCGATCGCACAAGTAAAATTAGGTAATATTGGTGAACTCAATTCATCACCATTGAATAACGTAGCAACTAACTTTAAACTCGCTTGTTCGCGTCGATATACTTCCACCTGTTGCTTACGCCAATCTACAATCCAATATTCTCTGACACCTCGTGATGAGTAGAGCTTAAGTTTTAGTTCTCTGTCCCGTTTTTCATTTTCAATACCAGCAGATAGTACCTCTACAACCAGTTCTGGCGCACCAATTAAATGCCCTGCCTCGTCTAAAATTAGAGGTAATCTCTCGTTGCTAGCCCAGACAACATCGGGAATAACATTATCATTATCGCCAAAAATTATTCCTGGAGCAGGTACGACCTGTCCCAAAGAAGTAGCTTGTGACCAAATATGCAATGGAGTAATAATTCTGACACACGTTTTTTGATGATTCCAGTGGGGCGCTCTGGTCACAAATAATTCTCCGTCGATAATTTCATAACGATTCCCGTTATCTGGAAACAACTCTAAGTCGGCGGTAGTCCAGCGCACTTTCTCAGATATCGGCTGGTTCATAAATTATCTCGGTTAGGGGATTTACCTATTTTAGCCTAGGTGGAAATGGGATATTAGTTAGGAGTAAAGCCGGGAGTCAATCTAAAATCTAAAATCTAAATTCCAAAAATATTGGGTGGAGCGCTCGCTCCACCCAACCTAAAATAATCTAATCATTAACTACTAATTCGCTACCTCAGCCACCTCAATGACTCGCCCTTCATAGTCCTTGACCAAAAAGTTCAGGGGTTTGTGGTTACGAATCTTTAATTTCAAACCGCGCATTTCGACTCGCATTAAAATCATTTCCAGGCAGTCGTGGTCAAAACAAACGTGGCGTTGCTGATTTTTGCTACCTAAACTTGCACCAGTAATGACGTGTAGCTGGGTATTTTTCTTCAATTGATACCACAGCCCATCGTTGGCATTATTCATCATTTTGCTAGACAAGCTCGGCCCAGTAGACATATATAACGGATCGATGCCAGTTGCGCCTATAGTTTGTTCGTAGTTGTAGTAGTAGTGCAATGGCACCTCTGCTGCTGGCAAATCTAGCAGTCCTTCATACAACTGTCGGGCAATTTCCAAATCTGACACCATTACTGTGTGTACTTTTGGGGCACTGGTGAGAAACATCCACATAGCACCAGCGTAAGCTGCTAGCAGCATCACCATAATGCCTTGGGTGGAGAACAGGCTATCTAAGGGCAGGGAAGGCAGAAAGGAGCCTAAAGTAAGGGGACTGAGCAGGAACGATACCACGCTAACTTCTATAACCATGAACAAATAAGGATTCTTTAAGAGAGTTGATTTTATGATTGTCGATTAAGACTAAAATTAAGTCCTTGTTTTTAGTTTATCAATACTCAACTAGTCTGAGTCTTATCTACAAACTGAGCAACACCAAGATATTATGCGATTAACTAGGGGAGTGCAATTCCCAAAACTATTTTAACAATTATCAACTCCAAGACTTGTGCAAATTCCTCATTTTCCCGAAGCTAATCACCCACTGGTGAAGTCGCTGTTCCATCACAGCGACCATGAACTACTAACTCTGTTTCAGCGCTATCCAGATGCCGGAAAGTACTTTACGGTGATTTTTTGCCGCTATAGCCCCATAGTCTACACCTTAATTCGGCATTCGGCGCGATCGCCTGTGCAGGCAGATTATCTGTTTGCTCTTACCTGGCGACATATTTATTACGAACTCGGTGGACTCAAGTTAACTGACTCTGAATCAGGTGAGGAAGCCTTGACTATGCAGAATTGGTTAATTAATATGACAGCTTTCTGTATAAATGAGATTAAACTACCACCCACAGAAGCAATTCATTATTCTTTACAAGCAACTTCACCGCCGCTATGGTGCTATGTACAACAGGCGTTAGACCAACTACCGCCAGTTTTACGATTAATTGTATTAATGGCTCAAACTTTCCACTGGAGTGAAACTAGAATCGCTGCTTATCTACAAGCTGAAGGAGAAGCGATCGCTCCTAACGAAGTAGCCAATTTTCTCCAAGAAGGCTATCGTATGCTAGAGGACAAATTGCCCACAGATATCCGCTCTATATACTTTGGAGAAGATTTAGCTCAATCAGAACTTAAGTAAAAATGCGTATATTACTTGTCTTCAATTTTAAAACTTAAAACTTTTTCTTAGACCTTCTACTTAAACCCGCAACTTTACGGGTAATTTTTATGAAACAACGGCTTGTATTTCCCTGCCAAAAGGTAGGCTTAATTTGTGTAGGTGCGATTTCTTCTCCCCAGGTACTTTTACACAGCTTTTTACTGTTTGCTTTTTTGCTGAGTCCTGTAGCGGGTGCGGTTGATATTTCCGAACAACTCCATCGCCCTTTAAATGATTCCGTTGGGCGACAATCAAGAGATGAAGCAGACGGTTTGCTGCGTATTGGTCAACAAGAATACGCTTCAGGACATGCCGACAAAACAATTGCGTCTTGTTTGCGAGCATTAGAACTATATCATTCCATTGGCGACCTGAAAGCACAAGGTGTGACGTACAATTTGCTTGCTAAGGCTTATGTGCAGCTTGGTAGTTCAAAAGAGGCAGAAGATGCTTTCAGAAGAGGATTAGCGATTGCTCGTGATATTAAAGACTTTCAATCTCAGATTTTTGTGCTGAATAATATTGGTACATTTCTGCTGCAAAAAGGCGAATTTGCTGCTGCTGGTAAAACAGTTGAAGATGCACTCACAATTGCTCACGGTGTCAAAAATATTGAAGGTGAAGGACTGTCTTTGAGTAATTTGGGCTTGGTAAGTGCCAGGTTGGGAGATTATAACAAGGCGATTAAACTATATGAAAACGCTTTAATTTTCCGCCGTCAGACTGGCGATGCTATCGGTGAAGCAAATACCTTGAATAATTTAGGAGATGCTTATTTAGCATCTGGAAATTATCAAGATACCATTGCTACTTATGGTGAAGCAATGCAGACAGCTAAAACCAACCGCGATCGGCCTAATCAATTACGGGCAATTGACGGTTTAGTTACGGCTCACACTGCTGTAGGACGTTACGAACGCGCCTTTGACTTACTAGAGCAGCGTTTAGGACTCGCGAAAGAATTGCAAAATTTACGCGAAGAATTAAAATCTTTTGAATCTTATGCCCAGTTATATAAGCAACAAGGTAACTACCTAACTGCCCGCAATTTTTACGAAAGGGCAATTATACTGGCGCAGACATTGCAAGATAGCAGGCAAGAAGTGCAATTGCGGGATCAATTAACTAAAATGCTTCAGCGAAAGTAGCAGTAAGACACCGAAAATCTTTTGCATTATTCAAAGTAGGGGTAATTCATGAATTGCCCCTACAGTTTTGTATAAGTTAATCCACGCCTTAGCCTTACTAATTCAAGAACACTGAACCGTTTCGTTCAATTCTCATAGCACTTCTGCCCTGTGTTGCATTGGTGGCTTCCTTAAATGTAACTTCCAAGCTTCCTGGCTCTGAAGAACCTTGTGGAGTCACTATTAACTGTCCGCCATCTTGTCGTTCAAATGTTACTGTTACTGGTGCTTTTAAAGCTTGCAGCGTTACATCTGACTTACCTTCTAGCGATCGCGGTGCCGTATCACCAATCACTTGGAAAGTTATCTTAGCCGCAGTATTATTCACCAACCTGATATTAACCATACCATTAGTGAGTGCGATCGTCGCACTGGGGGTTTGCCGTGGTTCTACCAGTGGTTGTTGGTCATTGGAAACCGCAGGTGGTGAAGGCTGTTGAGTTCGATCGCCAGGAATTGGGCGTGGTGGTACGGGAGACACTTGCCCTTCAGCCGGAGGAATTGGGCGTGGTGGTACGGGAGACACTTGCCCCTCAGCCGGAGGAACTGGGCGAGGTGGTGTGACACCTGATTCCGGCGATCCGGGAGCTTGAGAGCGGTTGTAGGGTGGTTCGCTAAAAATGCTAGGACTTGGGTTAACCTTAACAGTAGATTCTTGTGCTAATGCTTGAGGAATTGCTGGCAGACTAATTAGCAACCCCCCACAAAGAGCGCCAAATAACTTGCCAGACTTGCGGAAATTTTGAGACTTCATATTTGTTCTTAACTCCTAAAAAAAAGTTCAATTTTTGTTACAAAGAATTTCTCCAACCGGAAATTAAATTAGGTTTTATCGGTCGTTGAGTATATTTAAGTTTTTAACAAACTACTCGATTTATCGCATCTAGCTAAGGATACGAAAATTATCTAAAAAAAATGAAAATATTTCATTCTCAAGATTTAAAGTCTTAATCATTGTCATTAAGCACTTTGTGTAATAGTCTAATTCAATATACTGCTAAAAAATAAATTTTCGCGCTAATAACTAAGGTCAATTTGAATAAATTAAAATTTTACATCTATCACAAGAAATAAAAATTTATTAGCAAATTAATACTCAAAAGTTATTGGCAAAGTGATAGTAAAGGTAGTGCCAATGCCTTGGGTACTTTCAACTTGAATATAACCGTGATGATGTTCGACAATAGCTTGAGCGATCGCTAATCCCAATCCTGAACCTGTAGCGCTGGCTGTGGCTGTATTCCCCGCCCTATGAGTACGTGCCGGATCTACTCGATAGAAGCGGTCAAATAAGCGTGGTAGGGCTTCGGCTGGAATTCCAACTCCGGTATCACTCACTTTAACTTGTAACTGGGCACTGGTGTTACGTAGTCCAGAAACACGATTTATTCCTTCTATCCGCGCCAATTCCACTTTCACTCGTCCACCTGCTGGAGTGTAATGCAAAGCGTTAGCAATTAAATTTGTGAATAGCCGCACCAATTGATCCCAATTACCTACAAGAGTAAACCAATTCTCCAGTAATTCGGGGCTAGTTTCAGAGATAGGAGGGTCAACTAAGTCTAGAGAAAGGGCGATTTCTTTCTCAGGGATTAACAATTGTTGTTCTTCAACCACCTCTATTAGCAAAGCGTCCAACGGACAAGGTGAAAAAGTATCTTTGCTAATACCACTATCCTGTCGTGCTAGGAAGAGTAAGTCATTGACTAACTTACCCAAACGCTGCGTTAACCGTTCCACCACCTTTAACTGTTGTCGATATTGCAAAGAAGTAGTCGTTTCTGTCTCTGCTAAATCCAAGTCAGCAAGCGCAACTTGGACATTAGTTTGAATCAAAGTAATCGGACTTCTCAGTTCGTGGGAAGCATCAGCAGTGAATTGTTTAAGACGTTGATAAGATTCACCCACCGGTTCCATCGCTTTACCCGAAAGAAACCAACCACTTGCACCTACAGAAAGCACCATTAACCCAATACCTAATGCCAAATCAAAAATTAACTGGCGACTAGGTTTAGTAACTTCAAACCAAGGATGACTAACGCGCAGATATCCTAATACTTGTCGTTTCACTTCTACACGTTGGGTGACTTGTCGTAATAAGAGTGGAGAGTTAGGAATTTTAAATTTTGAATTTTCACTCTCTGCTTTGACTACGCGTACAGTTTCACCAGTGCGATTGACACGAATGGGAATATTTAGGGGTTCAGATAGCGTTGACCAAAGTAATTTACCAGTTGGACTAAACCATTCTAAATCAATGTGGTCATCTTCTACAGCGTCGGTATTATTACCAAAACTGGCTTCTACATTAATGCGAAATTTATCTGCATCAGTATTAATTGGCTCAAATATTAGTGTAGATGCACAACCACTGCTTGTGAGACAACGCTCTACTATTTCCACTACATGGTTAAGTGTGTCATCAATCCGCTCAATCAGTGTAGTACGGAAGTATAAATAAACGCCACTGGCAAACAGTAGCAGTAATACAGCAGTGACCGCAGTGTACCAAATTGCAAGACGGCGGCGAGTAGCTTGAAACATCTTTTCACCTACTTTTTTTGACTAAATATTATCAGATTACGTGTTAAGAATAATTATAAATGGCTTTTTATTATCAACATTATTTAAAAAGAATACTGTTTAAATTCTTGGCGATCGCATCCAATTTTAACGCTCAAAAAAATATTACTTTGTCTGCAAAAATAATATCAATATAACTTTGATTACATTAGCTGAGAGGTTACATAAAAAATTTAATCTTTGTATGTGATGAGTTTCTACGCGTTTTATGCAACAAAAGATAAGGGCTTTTAAAACCTAGTCTCTAGCCAGAAGTTATATCAATTTTAAAAAAGAATGCGACAAATAGACCATTTGTAGAGACGCGATTCATCGCGTCTTTACCCAAGGATGTTAGGAACGAGCATCTAAAGAAGCGTTATTACAAATTACAAATGATAAGCTGCCCTTGCTTTAATTTGCACAACTAGGGCGGGCAAGATGCCCACCTCACAAGAGATTTATTTTTTTGGAAGATGCAAATTAAAAGATTTTTAGCTTATTAAACCTCTACCAAAACGGCCTCGCGCAGCTTGTCAATCACATCACTCAGATTACCTGTATTCAGACGGTAACTCAGAGGATGAGCAATCAATCGCGCCGTGCTTTCATACAGACTAGCAATTTCAATCAAACCATTTTCGCGTAAAGTCCGCCCTGTAGAAACCAAATCTACAATCGCTTCTGACATTCCAGTAATTGGGCCTAGCTCTACTGAACCATACAATGGCACTATTTCTACAGGTAAATCCAGACTATGGAAATATTCACGAGCGCAATTGACATATTTTGAAGCAACTCTACCATGCGGTGGTAAATCTAAAGGCGATCGGTAAGCACTTGATTCTTTTACCGCCACTGACATCCGACAATGACCAAACTGCAAATCTACCAAGTGAGCAACTTGCGGCTGCTTCTCCCGCAGCACATCATAACCAACAACCCCTAGTTGTGCTTGACCATATTCCACATAAACGGGCACATCTTGCGCCCGTACCAGTAAAGCTTTTGCAACTCCTTTAGTATCAGGAATTTGAAGTTGGCGAGTTCCTGAATCTAAAAAAGCACTAAAATCTAATCCGACAGCTTGTAGCAAGCGGATGCTATTTTTAAGTAGTTCCCCTTTTGGCAATGCAACAGTCAGCATTTTTGTTATTGGTATCCTTAGCGTCTTGGCAGTTGAATAATATTGAGAATATCTCTATATGCTTACCACAAGCAGCATGAGAATTTTATTAGTTGATGATGAAGTTGAACTAACTCAACCTTTGAGCCGCTTGTTAACTCGTGAAGGTTATGCCGTAGATGCCGTTTATGATGGGACATCTGGCAGCGAACTTGCACGGGCAGGCAGTTATGACCTACTTATTTTAGATTGGATGCTGCCAGGAAAAACGGGGTTAGAGATTTGTCAGGAATTGCGCCGCCAAAGCAAAACCACTCCCGTATTGTTCCTTACGGCTAAAGATACTCTTGATGACCGCGTACAAGGTTTAGATGCTGGTGCGGACGACTATTTGGTTAAACCTTTTGAACTGCGGGAGTTATTAGCAAGAGTCCGTGCTTTATTGCGTCGTTCCGGTACTCAAACTTATGAGACTAGCACCGGACGACTTACTGTTGCTGATTTAGAACTCGATTGTGAAAATCAAGTAGCCTATCGCCAAGGACGAATAATTGAGCTATCGCAAAAGGAAAGCCAGTTGTTGCAATACTTTATGGAACACACTGGACAACTTTTAACTCATGCCCAGATTATGCAAAATTTGTGGCAAGAAGAAGAACCTAGTAGTAATGTGATAGCGGCATTAATTCGTTTGCTGCGCCGTAAGATTGAGGTAGGTAAAGAAACTGCGCTGATTCACACAGTCTACGGCAAAGGCTATCGTTTTGGTGCTTCCTCAGTGGAGTCAGTTTAGCGGCTGTTTCGACTCACAAAGATTTGGTTAATTGTTTAGGAGAATCATTGATATTTCTCAGTCTTTGCAACTTTAATTCCTGTCGAAGTTTGTTGTCGAGGGATAAATCTACAGGCATCATAATTTGTGAAATTCCCTTCCAGATACGAAGCCGATTATTCGCACCCATATCTTTTTTACTAAACCCAAGAAAAATTTCGGAATCTTCCATAAGGGTTGACGGAAAACGACAACATCAGCATTTGCCACAAATAGATAAGTGTTGGTAACGAACGCATAAGTGTCGTTACTAACGAATAAGCATTGGTAACAAAATCGGTTGTGTTGGTAACGAACGTATAAGTGTCGTTACTAACGGATAAGCATTGGTAACAAAACAGGTTGCGTTGCTAATAAACGGACAAGCTGTGGTAGAAATAACAACTTTATTCCTAACCACACCTCCATACAGGATTACCAATGTTTGCAATGATTTTCTCTATTTCGGCTTAGTCAACAGTATAGTGGCGATCGCATTCACAACAGCCATCAGCGTCTCAAGTTTCAGAAATGCACTACAAACTTATACCATTTCTTTGTGAGGCTGCGCCAAACCCTTTTAACTTCTTTCTTTCTTTACTTTGTGTCCTTGGCGTCCTTCTCTGACGAGATGCTGCGCGAATGCGGTTTGTTTCTCTTTCTTCTGTCTTGTACTTAAATATGGTTTAGCGCATCTTCATACAAAATTGGTGTTACAGCAGTTATCATTGAATTTAACGACATTGTAAACCTGTTATAATCAACAATTTTTAGCTTATAATATTAAGATTTACCCAAAAAATGATTAATTTTGAGTTGCAGTTTTTCTCGTAGTTGTTGTGCTTGTTGATAGGTTACTGCACGCCTTTTGTTTGAGTGGTTGTGCAATTCTACTAATTCCAAAGGTTGAATAAAGTAACGCAAACGAGTTCTCATTGCCCAAATTCCCATTGAGGGAAACAGAAGTAAGGCAAACATCAAAAGCGACAAAGGTAAGAATGGTAGTTTGACTAGTCGTTGTAACTTGGTGAAATTAACGGCCCAAGGATGCAGAGATTCACTGCCGATGCAAACTACTGGCAGAATGGGAATATGATAGCGATCGCTCAACTGAATAAAGCTCACATCAAACTTTTCTAGTTGATAGCGTCTTCTCCAACCTTTCAAAGGCCCGCGAACACCTTCGGGTGCATATAAAAGAATTTTACCTTCAGCAAGCGCCCCCTCAAAATCATCTAATTCGGCTCGCACACCACCTAAAACCTGCGACCATTGAGGTGGTAGCCACCAAATCATCCAAGGATGCTCAAATAATACTGGATTGGCGATGGGTTGCACTACCCATTCTTTGGCTTCACTTAATAAATAAGCCAAGGTTAAAAAGTCCCAAGGGAAACACATCCCGGCATGATTCATTGCCACAATCAATGGCCCTGTTGGCGGCAAGTTTTCAACTTGTTGCAACTCTCCCCGAAAATAGTATCTAACGATAGGGGCCAGAATTTCTTTGCCAAAAGCTTGTTGATATTTAGGAGCGAATTCACCAACTTCTTTTCGAGGTGAACGAAAACCCAGACGCAACCAGCGACTCAGCAATGCTAGATAAAATCCGCCAGGAATTAAAAATAATCCATATTCTAGCCAATTCCAACCATCTGGATCTGTGTGATAGTGCTGCCAATGGCGGTTGAATAAAATTAACCACCCTGGAGGATACCAAAGACAAAACCAATCAAACCAGTTAAATATATAGCCTTCATCTGGTGAATTTTCCTGTTGACTGTTTAATAAGTTTTCGGAGTGTTGATTAATCAAAACAGTTAAAGATGAGGATTAGGCAAAAGTTTTATCAATAGTGGATCGTAACTTTCTAATTTTTTGACTGGCATCTGACCATAGAAGTAAAACTAACTACATATTTTAGAATCTATTTTAGATTGACAACCTAGTTTGGTTGAATGCAGTACAAAAGTAGAGATAACAACATGTTTTACCATACAATTATCTGTACTCACCTTGGTGTAGCCTCTGTCTGCGACATGCTGTTCGCGTTCGTAGAGAAGTTGTAAACTGCTGTAGTTACTAAATTAGCGAGATAAAAAAGCTTTTATCAAGTACAAAATTAACTTTATATATAACAAATTAATTTAAATATGAATCATGAAAGTGTGGCGCACTAGCAATTGTTTGGCTGTGTGCGAGCGCTAATAATTATTTAGTCAAATTGCCTTAGATAATACTATCTTGCTATCCCATACCAAGCAAAACTTAATGTTTATTTTAGATATACCTTCTACACTAAACACTAAGCCGTGAAGACGATAACTGAATTTTGATGTTTCGCCAAAAGATGAAATTGATAACGACTAATGATTATTTAAATTCTTCCTCAAGCTGGAGACGAATGGCGAGACATCTGTCTTACTCTTCCTACTATGGAACTAGAAAAGCCACTCAAAATTTCAGATTTCATCCGTCAACTTCGGCAGCAACTCGATCTCTCTCAAGAAAAGTTTGCAGCTAAGTTAGGAGTTTCCCTACGAACAATCAATCGTTGGGAGAACGGAGCTACAGTGCCTTCACAGATGGCACTAAAGCTGATTGAAGAAATGTTAGAGAAGATGGGCAAAGCAGACAAAAGACTAGCAAACGAGTATCTCCCAAAATCGGAGCAACGGGAGGACTCTTAAGATGATGGTGAAAGTACCTGAAAAAATTTTGATGATGCGTTCTCGGTTCATAGCTTTTAGTGTGATGATTCTGGCAGTCATGACGGCAATCCTGTTGACAAAAGTGTTACTGCCAGTTTTCGATCCGAGCGTATTTACATTATTTTATGCTGTTGTGGCAGTTAGCGCCTGGTATGGTGGTATGAGACTAGGAGTGCTAGCGATCGCTTTATCTGTGACAACTGCGCTCTATTTTTTAATCGATCCAGTCTACTCCTTCGATTTTCTCAGCTTGAAAGTCCTGGTACGATTAACCACATTCTCACTAGTATCCTTCTTAATTACTGCGCTTTCTTCAGAGTTGCGAACTGCTAGACGCAAAGCAGAGACAAGCCTCAAATTGTTGCAAAATAGCGAAATGCGGTTTAGCCGATTGGCAGAATCCAACATCATTGGGGTAATCGTAACTAATATGAACAACGGCTGCATCGTCGAAGTCAATGATGCTTTTCTGAAGATGATCGGCTATACGCGAGAAGATTTTTCTGCTAACCAAATAAACTGGCGCGAGATTACCCCACCTGAATATCTTCTTTTAAGCGAACGTTCGGTGGAAGAAGTAAAAACTACTGGAATATGTAAGCCTTTTGAGAAAGAATACATTCGTAAAGATGGCGATCGCATTCCGGTTCTGCTCGGTTCTGTAATCCTGGGAGACACTCAAGAAACGGTCATTGCCTTTGTTGTTGATTTGAGCGAACAGCAAGCTGCGCTACGCGAACGCAAACAAGCAGAAGCAGCATTACAGCAAGCCAATCAGCGGAACACACGCACTCTAGAAAACATGAGTGATGCATTTATGACTCTAGACCGAGATTGGCGAATCATCTACCAAAATGCCCAAGCAGAGCGAATTAACGGTAAACCCCGCACAGAGGTTATTGGTAAGTCGCACTGGGAGGAGTGGCCGATATCGTTAGGCACAAATTTAGAGCTAAATTATCGGCGGGCGATGGCAGAGCAAATTCCTGTCCATTTCGAGTATCACTACTACTTACCATCCAAATATGACTTGTGGCTAGAGATTCACGCCTATCCCAGTGAAGATGGTCTTGACATTTTCTTTCGCGACATCACTGAACGCAAACAAGTAGAACAAACTTTGCGACAGAAAGAGGAGCGTCTGAGATTAGCGAACGAGCGGTTTGAGTTAGCAGCATCTGCGGTCAATTGTCTGATTTATGACTGGAATATAGAACAAGATAGCGTTGAAAGAACTGATGGGTTAACTCAAATTTTGGGCTATTCCCTCGCAGAAGCTGAAGCAACTGGTAATTGGTGGTGTGAGCTTGTTCATCCAGAAGATTTGCCAAGCGTACAAGAGGCGATACTTGCTTTGGGAAATAGCGATCGCTATGCTGCCGAATACCGAATTCGTAACAAAAACAATCAGTATATCTATGTATTAGATCGAGGAATAGTGGTGCAACGGAATGCTAATGGAAAGCCAGTACGTTTAGTTGGCAGCACTACAGATATCAGCGAACGCAAACAGGTAGAAGCAGCAATCCAAGCAAGTGAGGAACGGCTCAGGAGTTTTGTAAAAGCTAATATAGTTGGCATTCTCTTTGGTGATGTGAATGGTAGCATCACTGAAGCCAATGACGAGTTTTTGCGAATTGTCGGCTATACCCAAGAGGATATCCAAGCAGGTAGATTAAGCTGGACTGATATCACGCCACCTGAGTATCAATATTTAGACGAATTGGCTATTGCCGAAGCAATAGCGAAGGGAACCTGTACTCCTTATGAGAAGGAATTTATTCGCAAAGATGGTTCCAGCGTCCCAGTTGTAGTTGGCTACTCCCTTTTAGGCGAATCTCGGCATAAATCAATCGCATTCATTCTGGATATTAGCGATCTCAAACAAGCTAAAAAAGCACTGAGTCAGAGCCAAGAGCAATTTCAAGCTTTTATGGATAATATTCCTGCCGCCGCATGGATTACGAATGCATACGGACGCGTACTTTATCTCAGTCCAACTTATTTAAGCACGTTCAATGTAGCAACAAATAAGGCGATCGATAAAAACATTTTTGACCTATACCCAGTCCAAATTGCTCAACCCCTCCTCGATAACATTAGAATAGTTGCCGAAAGGAATCAGGTTGTTCAAACGATTGAGTCTGCCCCACGCACAGATGGCACCCTTGGCGAATTTTTTGTTTATAAGTTTCCCATTGCCGATGCTTCTGGTCAACGTTTGGTAGGAGGAGTTGCAATTGACATTACTGAACGCGAACGCGCCCTTCGCGAACGTCAGCTTGCAGAACAAGCCTTACAAGAACGCAGTGAAAGACTTAAACTGCTTTCGGAAACGACGAGTGATTTGCTTTCAACCGAGCGCCCTTTGGATCTAATGAACAGCTTGTTTAACAAACTCTCGGCGCAAATGGATTTGCACTGTTACTTTCACTATTTAATCGATACACACGAAAATAAGCAGAAACTTCGGTTAGTAGCTTGGAACGGCATTACTGATGAAGTATTTCAAGCAATTGAATACCTGGAATTTAATCAAGGGATATGCGGATTAGTGGTGCAAGAACGCCGTCAAATCGTCGTCAATAATGTGCCGCACTCTACCCATCCCCATGCCAATATCCTCCATGCTTTAGGAATTACAGCCTATGCAGGTCAACCGTTAATTGCTCAAGGAAAGCTGCTTGGTGTCCTCTGCTTTGCCAGTCGCACCCGTACCAATTTCACTTCTGGGGAAATAGCTTTATTACAAGCAACTTCCGATCAGGTGGCGGTTGCTCTGGAACGCGCTCAGTTAATGGCTTCGTTACAGCGACGGAAAGAAGAATTAATCCAAGCTAATCGAATCAAAGATGAGTTTTTGGCAGTGCTTTCCCACGAACTTCGCACGCCGCTAAACCCGATTTTGGGATGGTCGAAATTACTACAAACGAAAAAGTATGATGAAGAAACCACTACTCGCGCTCTCGAAACCATTGAGCGCAATGCCAAGCTGCAAACCCAATTAATCGAAGATTTACTGGATGTCTCTCGCATTCTCCAAGGTAAGCTGAGTCTGAATATTGCTCCTGTAAATTTAGAAACTGCGATCGCCGCAGCAATAGAAACTGTACGTCTAGCCGCTGAAGCCAAATCGATCGATTTGCAATTTACAATTTTAGACTTCGACGCAAGCACTCAGTCCTTACCTGCGGGACGCTACGCGAAGGACAAGACTCAGGAACCATCGAAGGATTTTGGATTAGAAAATTCTCAAAGAAATTTAAACTCTATCGATTTTAATCAGCAACCTAACACTTTAAAATGCCAAACTTCAAATTCTAAATTTTTAGTTACAGGTGATTCTAATCGCTTGCAGCAAGTTATCTGGAATCTAGTTTCCAATGCTATTAAGTTTACACCTCAAGGTGGAGAAATAGAAATCAGTTTAGAGTCTGTTGGTTCTCAAGTTCAATTGCGAGTCAGTGATACAGGTAAGGGAATTAGCCCTGACTTTTTACCATTCGTCTTTGACTACTTTCGACAAGCTGATGGCGCAACCACTAGAAAATTCGGCGGACTGGGCTTAGGATTAGCTATTGTTCGTCACATTATTGAGCTACACGGTGGCACAGTTAAGGCAGAAAGTTTGGGTGAAGAACAGGGAGCAACCTTTACAGTCATGCTACCGCTCATCCAGATCGATCTAAATAGCCATCAGATAGCCTCTCAAGCTGATAATTTGCCCGATTTCAAGGGGTTGAAAGTTCTGCTTGTGGATGATGAGCGAGATACACGAGAGTTAATTGCTTTCATTTTGGAGCAATCTGGCGCGGTAGTAATCCAGGCAGCATCTGCGATGGAAGCACTACGAATTATGCCTCAGTTCCAGCCAAATTTGCTGTTAAGCGACATTGGAATGCCAGAAGTAGACGGCTATATGCTGATTCGTCAGATTAGAGCTATGTCACCAGAACTTGGAGGAAAAATTCCCGCGATCGCCCTTACAGGTTATGCTGGTGAGGTTGATTATCAACAGGCAATTGCCGCCGGATTTGGGCAGCATATCACCAAACCAGTGGAGCCAGCTAAATTACTTCGTGCGATCGCTAACCTTATTTATAGTTGTAGAAATTGTTAATTGAGAGACTTCATAATTTTGTATTTATAAGCTTTCAAACCAGAAAGCAACATTACACCTGCCCCATCGTGAGAGTTTAAGATAAGCTTACTTTTTTCAATTATAAATTATGCTGAAAATTGAGGAAAAACGAAGAAATTAAATTAACTCTTGTACTGAACTTATTGGGCAAGAATGAATCATGCGTATCAAGATGAGGCGTAGGCGTAGCCCGCCGTAAGGCATCGTCTGCTTAAAAATTATCTTTCCGAGCCGATTTTTAGCAATATTTTAAGTACTATTGCTTGTTGACAAATGGTATTTGACCTTAACCTCTCACAATGCACTTGCCCAATTTCTCATATTTTATATCTAGCAAGCTTTTTGCCGTTTTTTATGCATCGAACTCACATTAAATTAACCTATCTAATGTGGCATTTCTGGGAGAAACAAAAACCCCCAAGCTCTGATCTGAGCTTGGGGGTTTTTGTTAAATTA
>NZ_JAVRCC020000064.1:0-40456 GCF_034530975.2 Nostoc sp. DedQUE07
ATTGCTGTTTACGCTGCTTGATTGAATTAAAAATGGATAAAGTCGAGCTAAGGTATTAGCCTTATCCAACCTATAATTTTGTGAATTTGTTGATAAAGTTTGAAATTTAAGTAGAGAAAGTAGTAGATGAGTAAATTTCACTCATCTACTATAGGTAGAGTTAGGAGACAATTTGCATATATACAAGATATTTTATAGAAAAAATAATAAATATAGCGGTGTTAGTTTAATAGACTATAAAAGTTGGCAGAGAAATATGAGCGTCATCTATAAATAATTTTAATATTGCAATAAAAGTGCCATTTCTGAAAGTAAAGTTATCTGGCTCTGATTAACTTTAAAAAAAAGTAACAGATGGGTAAATTTTACCCCTCTGCTACAAGCAAACGGAGGTATAAACTTAATTATTTAATTGGCATGAACCAATTCTTGAGGTGCTGCGGCATCATATTCTACAGCTTTCACAAATTCTTTGAGAACGTCTTTGAGTCTTTGGTCAATTTCCTCATCTAACACAACGCTGTGATCGGCTTGTCGTTGAATTTGTTTGTCTACCGCATAAATAGTGGCTAGGATATGCCGCGCTCCTAATTCAGATAACACAGGTTTGAGGGCATATTCAATTGCCAATAAATGAGCGATGGTTCCACCCAAAGCAATTGGTAACACGGGTTTACCTGTTAATGATTTTTGTGGCAGCAAATCTAGAAATGTTTTTAGCACTCCTGTGTAAGCAGCTTTGTAAATTGGGGTGGCAATAATCACACCATCTGCCTTTGCTAATAATTCTTTTGGCTGTTCTAAAGCAGGGCTGTCGTATCGTCCAAAAACTAAATCTTCAGCAGGTAAATCCCGAACTGAAATAATATCTACATGCAAGCCTTCTTGTTGTAAAAGCTGGGCAGTATATTCGACAACACCATAGGTTCTAGATGGATGGGTTGGACTACCTGCGATCGCTAAAATATTTGTCATTCAATTAAACTCCTATGCATTAATCGGAATGGGGAATGGGAAATAACCAATGCCCAATACCCTAAACTTTACTAGGATATGGATGTAGCTTTCTCCTGATGTTGCTGCTTAGGGAAATCTTCATTTGCTACAATCTCGCCAAATGGACTTAAGACGTGTTGCTTCTCCACTGTGGGTAAATTCTCTAATGGCAAATGGGGAAATAGAAGTTCTGCAACTCGATAAGCTTCCTCTAGGTGAGGATAGCCAGAGAGGATAAAGGACTCAATACCTAACTCAGCATATTCTAATATCCTGGCAGCTACGGTTTGAGGATCTCCTACTAAGGCTGTTCCCGCGCCACCCCGCACTAAACCGACTCCCGCCCACAGGTTCGGGCTAATCTCTAATGCCTCACGATTACCGTGGTGTAATTGAGTCATTCGCTGTTGTCCAACTGAATCCATTCGAGCATAAGCTTTTTGGGCTTTTGCGATCGCTTCGTCATCTACATATTTAATCAAATCATTCGCTGCATCCCAAGCTGCACTCTCGGTTTCGCGGACAATCACGTGTAAACGAATCCCGAACCGCAAAGTCCGGCCTTCTGATAAAGCAAGTCTGCGAACTGCTGCAATCTTCTCGGCTACTTGCGCCGGTGGTTCGCCCCAAGTTAGATAGACATCTACGTGCTTGGCAGCAATTTTTTGAGCCACAGGAGAGGAACCGCCAAACCACAAGGGCGGATATGGCTTTTGAACAGGTGGAAACAGCAATTTTCCATCTTGGATATTAAGATAGTCGCCTTGGAGATTGACTTGTTCGCCACTAGCGATCGCTCGCCATACTGTCAAAAATTCATCTGTTAATTCATAGCGGCGATCGTGATCCAAATGCAAGCCATCTCCCGCCAATTCTACGGGATCGCCACCGGTCACGACATTAATTAGCAAGCGTCCCCCAGAGAGGCGATCGAAAGTCGCCGCCATCCGCGCCGCTACTCCAGGTGATACCAAGCCGGGACGAATCGCTACTAAAAAACGCATCTGTCGCGTCAGTGATACCAAGGTTGACGCTACAATCCAAGCATCTTCGCAAGAGCGGCCTGTAGGCAGCAATGCCCCTGTATAACCAAGGTCATCCACCGCTTGAGCAATCTGCCGCAGATAGGGAAAGCTTACTGCCCTTCCACCTGTAGCAGTTGCAAGGTAACGTCCGTCGCCGTGGGTTGGGATGAACCATAGTAGCTGCATGAATCCTGTCCTTTTAAACTACGGCAATTCGATAGAAATACCGTGCTTTATTTATAGTTTTAACAATATCACATATCCTACTTAATCAAGCAAGAAGTTTTTCGTAAAACTCCGGTATCTCTATCAGAACAATGTATATTAGGCGGTGTTCAATAAGCTAGCGATCGCAAAAATTGGAAATTGGGGATTGGGTATAGATAACAATCAATATTTCTTCTTCCCCTGCCTCTGTCTCTAGGAAGAATACATCAATGGTAGCTTTGGGTATATTAGTTTACTTATTCCTAACCTTTTGTTAAATTAACCTTAATGTACTGAAAGCCTATTGATTTGCAGTGCTTAAGTTTTCAGCTACAAAAGTGGGTAGCCATCCAGCCCACACTGCCAATAGGTGCAAAATTCCGTTCTGTCTCTAGGAGAAATAAGGCAATGGGGCCGATGTTTATTGCTGCCAACGATTGGCCACATATAGCGTTTAGATTGTCTTTGGCGCTCCTGGTTGGTTGCTTGATTGGATTCAACCGTCAGCAAGGAGGTAGACCAGCAGGGATGAGAACATTTATGCTCGTGAGTATGGGGGCAGCATTATTTGTGATGATTCCTTTGCAGGTTGAGGGCGAGAGTCCCTATGCTGCTACCAATGCACTGAGTCGCACAATTCAAGGTGTAGCTACCGGAGTTGGATTTCTCGGAGCTGGATTGATTTTACAAGAGTCTCCGAGAAAATCTGCAACGCCAAAAGTAAAAGGTTTAACTACAGCCGCCTGTGTCTGGACGGCGGCTGGGTTGGGGGCTGCAATTGGTTGTGGTCTATGGCAAATGGGATTATTGGGAGGCTTACTGACTCTGATTACCCTAAGTGGCGTGAAGCGGCTCAATCGCACATTTGTATTTCTGACGAGTCAGGGTAAACAAGGGACTATTGAGGATATCACAACCATCTCTGATGAAGATGATTGATTCTCTATTGTTATGCTCTAGTTGAAAACTCTACTTGTATTGCCCAAAATTAAATCAAGTTGCTCGGATTGCCGCCTAGTATTTTATTGAAAAATCATTTGTTGTTTCAAAGCTTATTTTAATCAGTTTCTCAGGGCTAATTCAGAGCGATCGCTGATTATAGTTATTCATGTAGGGAATCCCGTACTGGAATTGATTGGCCAGTGAACCGGAAAATAGAAAATAATAGATATATGGACAAACGCTATTTTTTACAGGCTAGTGCAGTCATAGTCGGCACAGCACTGTTATCAAGGTATATCAATTGGGGGTCACAAGCAATGACAACTTCTCAAAGTGGATTTGAAGTTACCAAACCAGAGTCAGAATGGCGCACCATTTTAACGCCAGAACAGTTTAATGTATTGCGTAAACATGGAACTGAACGCCCTTACACCAGTCCATTGGATAAGAAATACGACAATGGTACTTATTATTGTGCCGCCTGCGAACAACCACTGTTTACATCTGATACCAAATTTAATAGTGGTACTGGCTGGCCTAGCTTCTTTAATCCAATTGAAGGTGCGATCGCCACAACTGTAGACAAGTCGTTGTTTATGACCAGAACTGAAGTGCATTGTAGTCGCTGTGGTGGTCATCTGGGTCATGTTTTTGATGATGGGCCTGCACCCACTGGCAAGCGCTACTGCATGAACGGTGTTTCGCTGAAATTTGAGCCTGCTTGATAAATTGCGTCACCGATAGCGTAGCATTAGCGAGTCAAGACCTTCCTGTGTCGCTAACGCTGCACTATCGAGCGTCACAGCCCGTCCTAACATCGCACACAACTTAAATACATCAGATTTTGATACTGACCAAGAGTGAATAAATTTTTGACAATTACTTTTCCTATTCAGTCCTACTGGACGAAATATTGTCAATGTAAGGAAATGCAACTCTTGGTCTTCGCTAAAACTATTTACCTAAATCGTTCTATTTGCCTGGGTCTTTTTTCTCCTTTTTGTCTTTAGGATCTTTTTTAGGTTTTTTAGCTTCTTTATTACTTTTTCTTTCCTTCGACATCAGCGTTCTCCAACTAAGTGAATCAGTAAAAGCTTTCGCATTCTGCCGTCAGGAAATCAGGATATTACTTACCTGATATTCTTGTATGGCAAAAAAGAAAGTATCAAACGTAAATGCTACTAACTACCATGATACGGTGTTGTTTGATTTTCTTCTGACAGCCTTTTTGATCTATTTGAACTACATTCGCCTGTAGGGTAGCACAGCTAGCTGTGCTACCCTAATTATTTACAGCGTCGCTACCAGATCCTTTAAGCGATCGCGTCCATCCCGAAAAACTGGCCAACCATCCCCCACCAGCACTGCTTCTACCCGACTCAGTTGAGCCAACCTGCGAATAGAAGCAACAGCCTCCTCTCGATTCAGCAGCTTGTCATCTGGTAAAATCGTCAAGCTACCTGCTTTACGTGCCCGTACTAAATCCCCTGTAATTAAAGTTGTCTCTTCCAGTAACAAAGCCAACTCACCAGGAGTTTTAGAACCATTGAGTTCAATCACTTCCAGTCCTGGGACAAATTCTTCACCATCAGATAGCCAGCGATCGCAAGGTATAGGAAAAGTGTCTTTTTCTGCAATAGGGCCAGCAATCTTAGCATAGGTTTGATCGGCAATTTCTTTACTTGCCCTGATATGCTCAGAATTCGTCAGCACAATCCAAACCACACCGCCGAGGGATTTTAGATGATTCCAATCATGGTTTGATAGGGCTACTGGGTCAATCAAGATGTTGCCATCTGGGCGAATCCAGGCAATCCCATTGAAATCAATATTTCTTGCCGGATTGAAATTAGACCAGCTATACAGATCGGGACGGTGCAAAGATTTCATGATGATTCTGGATCAGTACTTCAATAATTGACTATTAATCTCAATAATTAAGTATATAGATAATACGGGCATTAGGCATTGAAAAGAGGCTGAGGGGTAGAGTGCTGTTCTTGCTGAGGGGAAAACTCTTCTCGCCTGCTCCCCTGGTCACTGAGCGTAGCCAAGTGCTGCTCCCTTGCTTCTTCCTCTAGATCAGAAATTTGAGTATACTACGATAAATCTATCAATATTATGGTTTTATCTGTTTTATAGAAATTCCTGGATAACGGCAATCAAGGATTAAGGGAGGTATAGGGGTGAGTAAGATTGGGCGGCAAAAAATATCAGCGAAGGCAGAACAGTTTACAGAGTCGGTGATTCGAGAAATGACCAGGGTAGCACTGCAACACGATGCGGTGAATTTGGCGCAGGGTTTCCCTGATTTTCCCTGTCCACCGGAGTTGAAACAGGCAGCATATCAGGCAATAGAGGCAGATGTTAATCAGTATGCCATTACTTGGGGCGATCGCCCATTTCGCCATGCGATCGCTAACAAAGTTCGTTGGTATCTAGGCTTAGATATCAATCCCGAAACCCAAATCACCGTTACCTGTGGTTCCACAGAAGCAATGGCATCTGTCATGCTAGCGACAGTCGATCCCGGTGACGAAGTAATTGTATTTGAGCCATATTATGAAAACTACGGCCCCGATGCGATTTTAGCTGGTGCTATACCCCGCTACGTCACACTGCATCCTCCTTATTGGACATTTGATGAATCACAGTTGCGTCAAGCTTTCAATGCCAATACCAAAGCGATTATTATCAACACACCCCATAATCCCACAGGTAAAGTCTTCAGCCGTGAAGAACTCACCTTAATTGCTGAACTTTGTCAAAAATGGGATGTGTTAGCGTTCACTGATGAAATCTATGAACATATTCTCTATGACGGCACTCAACATATTGCCCTAGCGACTCTCCCCGGTATGGAAGAACGCACCGTTACAATTAATGGTTTATCCAAAACTTATAGCGTCACTGGATGGCGAGTCGGCTACATTCTGGCAAACCCCGAATTGACAGGGGCGATTCGCAAAGTCCATGATTTTCTCACCGTTGGCGCACCTGCACCTTTGCAACGAGCCGGAGTTGCTGCCATGCAACTGCCACCATCCTATTATGAAGAACTAGGCAAACTTTATCACCAGAAGCGAGACAGCATTTTACAAATTCTAGATCGAGTTGGCATTCCCTATTTTGTTCCTCAAGGAGCCTATTACGTTCTTGCAGATATTTCCAAATTTGGCTATAAAACAGATGTTGAATTCACTTACCATCTGATTAAAAATATTGGTGTTGCTGTAGTTCCCGGTTCCAGCTTTTTCAGCCAACCAGAAAAAGGACATTCATTGATAAGATTTTGTTTCAGCAAAAGACCTGAGACGTTACAAGCAGCGAGCGATCGCTTACTGAAATTGCAATCAAATCTATAACCTCCATCATATCTTATGTAAGTTGTGAAAATTACTTTTTTCGAGGAAATTTTCTTTTAAGTGCAGTTGAAATTACATTATGAATTACGAATTTTTTAAGACATATATTTTGAAATTAATATAAGTTAATAAAACTCTATTTAATATAAATTTACAAATGCTTTATTAAGGCATTCATTTATTAAAAATAATAACATTATTTTTAAATTAAATTTAACCCTAACTTTTGATCCCGATGTATATATGACTTGCCAAATTAAACCCCACTTAGAAACGAGGCTTTTTAAGCCTTAATGTATAGCATTCCCCAGGAAAACAACACCAAAATAGTGTAGAATTTATTCAATTTTCCGGTAATTATATCGGGATAGTAGGCTTAAAAATTCTGGATTAAAAACCCCATTGACTCTTTAAAAGGATAAGACTAATGTGAAGAGTAGTCCTTTCAAGGACACTATTTATGCATCAAAAAATCAGGAGGTATTTCCGATGATGATGATGATGATGACTGAAACCATGACTCCAGATATGCAGACTTGCATGGATGTTTGTATGGACTGTCATAAAATGTGCATGGAAACCATGACTCATTGCATGAGCAAAGGTGGTCAGCACATGGATAAGAACATGATGAGCATGATGAGTATGATGCGCGATTGTTCTGAAATGTGCATGATGTGCATGAATATGATGATGAGCGGTTCTGAGTTCATGGAACGCACTTGTATGCTTTGTGCGGAAATGTGCGATCGCACTGCAATGGCGTGTGAGATGATGAGCGATGACGCGAAAATGATGGAATGTGCTGCCGCTTGCCGTAAGTGTGCAGAGTCTTGCAGAAGTATGCACATGATGCCCGCATAATTCTATAACAATCTAGCAGAAGTTTCTCTGCAACCTAATATTCAAGCGCTCAGACTCTTTGGGTCTGGGCGCTTGAAGTAAGGACTTCTAAAATTATCAGTTGATGTAGGTCTAAACCAAGACTTTAAAAATAATTAATGTTACTTAAAATAGTTTCAGTGTTATATCATGTCTGGTGAAAGACTTATCATTAAGAACGCAGTTCTTGCTGGGGGATCTTAGCTGGGGGAAAGAGGGTTTTCCGGTTTCTGCATAGATGACGGAAATTATAACTAATTAACTGAACATGATATTAGAGGGATGTCTGCGATAAGACAATTGTAAAATTGGGATTGCGATATACATCTCTGCGTTCACTCCATCAAAATCAACCGCAGAGGATCTAAACGCACATACCAAGGAAAAGGTTGGTCTTTCATAGTCGCCCATTTTTCTTTGAAGACTTCAGCTTGCAGATGATAATCTTGAGAATTCTTGCCAGCCGAATGTAGTTTGAGAAATAATGTCATTCGATGGGGCGTTTCACTGGTTCGTGCTACCCAACAGGGAAAGGTATTTTCCTGTGATGAGTCCTTGGTAAAAATGAACTGATGGGCACGAATGCCGACGTGGGATAATTCGCTCGTGACTGGTTCAATTACTTGCAGAGTACAATCCCAATCAGTCGCTTCTACCTGTTGTGATGACTGGAGAACAGCACGGGAGAAGTTTTTGCATCCAGTGAGTTGGGCGACACTCACAGTAGCAGGATGCTGGAAAATATCGTATTTGCTGCCATAATGAACGGCTCTACCATGCTCCAATACCAATAGATTCGGACAAATCCGATAAGCTTCTTCCATATTATGGGTGACAAATAGAGTCACACCTTGATAGCCAGCCAGAGTTTCTGTCATTTGCTGCTCTAACTGACTACGCAGATGGGTATCAAGTGCGGAAAACGGCTCATCTAAGAGCAGCGCTTCCGGTTGACTTGCCAATGCTCTTGCCAAAGCTACCCGTTGTTGTTGTCCCCCAGAAAGTTGGTGCGGATAGCGATCGCCTAATCCTTGCAACTGCATCGCTATTAGTTGCTCCTCAACCTGTACCCGAATACTCCCAGCCGATAGTTTTTTGGGCAAACCGAAAGCGATATTTTGCGCCACACTCATGTGCGGAAACAGAGCGTAATTCTGCACTAAAAAACCGATGCGGCGATCGCGGCTGGGTAGATTAATTCCTTGTTCGGAGTCAAACAGAACTCTGTCATTTAAAACTATGCGCCCGGTTGTCGGCGTTTCTATCCCCGCAAGGCAGCGCAAAATCATGCTCTTACCTGCTCCAGAACCTCCTAACAATCCCAAGGGTTGCTCATCAGTACTGAAAGCAACTTTTAAATCAAAGCTAGGAAGTATTTTTTCAATGTTGACTAACAATCCACCAGATTCAAAAGTAGATTGCGGGTTGTAGAGAATTTCTCCCCCTGCTCCCCCTGCTCCCCCTGCTTCCCCTGCTTCCCCTGCTTCCCCTGCTCTCTTTCTTTCCCTCAGTTCTTGCCAGAAGTTGACTGCAATAATTCCAGAGAGAGAAATCGCCATAATTGCGATCGCCCAAAACCAAGCCTCATTTATTGCTCCTGCTTCCACTGCAAAATAAATCGCCATTGGGATTGTCTGCGTTTGTCCAGGAATATTACCAGCCAACATCAATGTCGCGCCGAATTCTCCTAAAGCACGGGCAAAAGCGAGCATTGTGGCGGCGACAATGCCGGGTAGTGCTAAGGGTAAACTGATGCGCCAAAAGATTGTGATTTCATTTGCACCAAGGGTTCTAGCTACTCGCAGCAGATTACCATCTATTTGTTCAAAGGCTCCCAGTGCAGTTTTATACATTAAAGGGAAAGAAACTACTGTGGCTGCGATCGCCGCACCATACCAAGTAAAGACGATGCTGAAGTCAAAAGCCCCCATGAATTTCCCTACAGGGCCATTTTTGCCAAAAAATAGCAGCAACAAGAACCCGACAACTGTGGGCGGTAAAATCAGGGGCGCAATCAAGATACTCTCAATCAACGATTTACCTTTGCCACGATATCCCAGCATCCAGTAGGCAGCAGCGATACCCAAAAAGAAGGTGATAAATGTGGCAAGTAATGAAGTTTTGAGTGATATCCAAAGAGGCGATAAATCCAATGGCATAGTTGCAAAGGGAAGAATTAGCTCAACTAATCCTTAATTTACCAACTTTAGCTTTAATATGTTGGAAAAAGTTGGTAAATTACATCACAATCAATCAAGGAAATCCCAAAAACTATCTAAACTTTAAACAAGATTTGCGTTTAGTTGGGTATCAAATATCAGAATTCGATATGGTTTACGATCGTTTGATACTCATCTTGAAACCAACTGGTAAAATTGTTAGGAATTACCAAAGTGTAAAAACCCTAGTAAACACATCCTGTTAGCAGTATCTAATACTACCGTCAACAGAAAGTGCATCCCCCTCCTAGCAGCAATCAAAAAAAACCCCAAGACCTTTTCTTAGTATGCGGACTCAAAAGTTTAGGGCAACATTGCGTTGCAATCCTCAAGGAATACGATGTTAAAGTCAGTGCTATTGAGGATGTGCAACCCGAACATTGGGAAGTCCCAGAAATACCTAACTTACTAGAAAAGTTGATCGTAGGAGACTGCCGCCAGCCAAGTGTTTTAGAGCGGGCAGGTATATGTCAGTGTCGTTCTATACTTTTAGTAACCAGAAATGAGCGGATAAATATAGAAGCTGCCTTTGCAGCACGGCGTCTTAATCCGCACGTTCGCTTGATTGTACGTTCTGACAAACAAAATTTCAACAAACTCTTGTGGGAAAATCTCGGTAATTTTGTTGCCTTTGAACCTACTCATCTTTCAGCTCATGCCTTCGCTCTGACAGCCCTTGGTTCTGAAGCTATTGGATATTTCACCTTAGAAGGGCAACTGTTGCAAGTGATAAAGCACCAGGTACAACCGAAGGATAGCTGGTGTAATGGCAAGCCAGTACATAGACTCAATCTCACAACTCGCCGCATCTTGAGTCATACACCTGTTTCATCTAGCCCAATCAAAGAATTGTTTGGCTGGAACCCAGAGGCAGAAGTGCAGGTAGGAGACACGCTAGTTTACATTGATGTTGCATACGATTTAGCTTTCTCTGAACAACGCCGGCAATCTCATAACCAAAAGTGGCAGTTGCAACAGTTTATCCAAGGTATCACAGCGAAAAATCTCAAGGATAAAATAGTGCAATTTTGGCAATCTTACTACCAAAGCCAAAATCAAATCCGGCGAATTGCAACAATCTATGCGATTACTGTACTTATCCTGTGGTTTGTTGGGATAGTTCTTTACCGCTTATATTATCCTGATATCAGCATCCAAGAAGCTTTTTATGCGACAGCAATTTTGCTCTTGGGAGGATACGGAGATTTATTTGGCGGTGTTGAGTTTGCAGCGCAATCAAAACCTTCAGACGATATCCCTTGGTGGTTGCGGTTGTTTAGCCTGGGAATGACGTTGACAGGTCAAGCTTTCGTGGGAGTATTATATGCACTGCTGACTGATGCTCTCGTCACTTCAAGATTCCATTTTTTCAATTCCCGCCCTCCCATACCACGACGCAACCATCTGATAATTATTGGCTTAAATCGCTTGGGACAGAAAGTAGCTGCTCTTTTGCAAGAACTCAACCAGCCGTTAGTAGGAATTCATCCTACCACTCTCGACCAAGAAACTTTACCCGATATGCCCCTTATCGTTGGTAATGCTACCGAAGCACTCACTAAGGCGAATATCTCCCATGCTAAAAGCATCATTTTAGTTGGGGACGACAATATGGAAAATCTGGAAATTGGTTTGATGGCTCATGCAATGAATCCCGCCACTACCTTGATTATCCGCTCTCAAGACCGCCAATTTAGTGATAATATCGCCCCTCTGTTCCCTTATGCTCAAGTTATATGTGGCGCGGCTTTGTCGGCAGAAGTTTTTGCTTGTGCTGCTTTTGGAGAAAATGTTCTGAGCTTGTTTCACTTGAATGAGCAAATAGTCATGGTGACGGAATACAAAATTGAAGATGGCGATACCTTGAATGGATTGCTTTTATCTGAAATAGCATCTGGCTACAGCGTTGTACCGATTCTCTACCAGAAATATCAGCGAGACAATTACTCTTTAATGCCCTGGTATGATGTTAAGCTTGATGCTGGCGATCGCTTGATTGTTTTAGCCACAAGCAGTAGTTTACAGCGAATTGAATGGGGTGAAATGCTGCCTCGTCTTTGGCAGGTGCAGATTGAAAAAGCTCTAACTACAAATGCCATTATGTATGGCACTGAAGAGATAGTTTTGATTACGGGATGTAGTTCAACTGATGCTAGGAAATGGATGAATAATTTGCCTAGAGTATTGCCAATACCACTTTATAAATATCAAGCTCAACGTCTCGTGCGCGAGTTAACAAAAGTACAAGTTTTGGCGAATTTAATCTTTATTGGGCAACCTTGAATCTTCCGTAACTATAAGTCATATCAGGTTCAACAACGAGTCGAAGCTTGGAGATTTAACATCACTAATAAGCTTTTTAGCGCTTACTGAACCGTATTGGATTATGAACGCCTTCCTGAAACCTCAGAGACATTCATCTATATTGCCATGATTCGTATTACGATCAGACGACTTGCATAATTTTTGACTGGTTTCAACTTTTAAAACATCCTCTTAGTTCTTAATCCCTAGTCCCTAGTTCCTATGCTTCCAAATCTTATGCAGCAGTTTAATATTGGTAATATTGTTAGCCTTGCTAGCTATCTATATCGTTCAAATTTCAAAAAATTTTCTCGCCTGTCATTATTTGCCCATTTATGGCTAATAGTCCCGATTTATGGCTGGGCAAAATTTTATGCGTTCGCTGGTTTAATTTCCCGTTTAGCGTTTAGTGAAATTAGTGCTCAACCAGAAAGTTCAAAATTTGCAAAAATTCAGATTAAAAAAAGATTTTGGCAATTTCTCATAACTGCAATTCTAGTTATATTAATATGTTTACTACAATTTTTTATTTTTTACATTGGAATTTCAATAATTGCTGGAATAATATATGGAATATTAGCAACAATCTTTGGTACCATATCTCAACCAATCAATCAAGCAAATCCCTTTGACAATACTATATTTAGAATCATCATTATTCCTATAGCTATAGCTGTTTATTTCAGCCCTCTGTGGTTTTACTCGCGTTTCTTCATTACTGATTTACCTCTAGCAATAGAAGATGATACTAACTTCATTGGCGCAATTAAGAGAAGTAGACAACTAACCAAGGGTTTAACATGGCGGATTATTGCCATTATATTTATATCATTTGTAATTACTTTGCCTATACAAATTTTAGGATGGTTGATTTATAGTAAAGGATTCAACATTTTAATACAACTAATCTCCTTATTGTTATCTGGAGATTGAGCTAATGAAAATAAAGTGTTTATCAGTACATTACTACTGATAATTTTAAATTTAATTACTAGCATAATATTAATGCCCTTTTGGCAATCTATTAAATCTCTAGTTTACTATGACATTATTTGTCGTCGAGAAGGTTTTGATTTAAAAATCAATACAGTTCAGATAAGTCCAAAACCTTGATGTAAAGACGTGATTTATTGCAGAAAGACTACGCCAATAACCCTTAAACCAAGCGTATTGAATTATAACTAATTAATCAGACACGATATTATAATCATCTATGGATAATTATTGTAATTAAAAGGCATTTATTACAAAAGTAAAAGCACAACAATGTTGTGCTTTTGTAGATTATTTGTATTCAATTGATTGTGACAATCAGAGAGTTTATTAATTAATCCAGTTTCGTACTGTACGCACTAAAACCGTAAGCCAAAGTTTCTTTTAAATTATCGGATGGCTTGAGACTCCTATTGATAGCATTAGCAAATGGCACCGGAATCCCTTTGATGGTTTCCGGCAAAATCGCATATTCTGCTGTTGGTTCGACAATGTATTGTGGACACTTCGCTTTCATTCCAGCAGTAGCTAACATTTCTTCTATTTCAGCAGCTGAATATTGCTTGAGATAAACCGGATTTCTCACAAATGGGTTCAGCCTTCTGATAAAATTATGGATAATATGAGAAGGACAGGACTTATTGTGAAAGGAATGATTAAAAACAAAAATTCCGCCCGGTTTTAGCACACGACATATATCAGCCAATAAATTTCTTAATTGTGCATCTGGGATATGCATAAAAACGCAGTTAGAAATTACCAAATCTATAGAATTATCTTCTAAAGGCAATGTCTCAGCAGAAGTGCAAATCAAGTTAAATTCCGCTTCTGGAAAAAAATTGTATTCTTGTTTAACCTTGACTAACCTCCGCAATAGAGGTTCAGAAATATCAATGCCATAATATTTTTCACATTTCAGATTTTTCGCTTTAGAAAGATGTAAAGGTGCGCGGCCATAACCAGAACCAATTTCTAGAATAGAACCAACAGATTTATTCAACGGAAATTTGTTCCAAGTACCTCCAGGCGTACCAGTTAGCAGAGTGTAATCTTGTTTAATGGGCGATGTCGCTGCAACTTTTTCAATTTTTTGGGAGCCATAATATGTTTTACCGATTGCATCCCATGTTTTTTTATGTTGAGTATTAGTTAATTGTTCATAGTCGCTGGGAAAATAAATTCCATCTCGTAATTCAAAGTCATTTAGACTGGATTTTACATTTGCTAATTGAGACATTATGATTATCCTCATCAATAGTGAATTCTGTTTTCTGTTATACTCTTAACTCAGCATTAACCGCAAGTGATTTTTACTGAACGGCTTTCCCTAAGCCTTTTTTCAAGTTTATAACTATTTTAAATTCGATGGAATCTGCTAGCAAAGAGCCTATTGCATCCAAGTGAAAACCGCTATAATGACAACCCTTGCTCGATCGCAACACAAGTTCGTATACATTAGTTGAGGGACTGCAACAATTGGAGGCTGTGATGGTAGGAGGGTTACAACAAAAACGGGTGGTAGTTGTAGGTGCTGGTTGGGCTGGTTTAGGAGCAACTTACCATTTGGCAAAACAAGGTTATGATGTGACACTTCTGGAAGCAGGCCCCTATCCTGGTGGATTGGTGGCAGGTTGGCAAACGGCAGCCGGCAAATCTGTGGAAGCTGGCATTCATGGCTTCTGGTATCCTTACAAAAATATTTTTTCCCTAATCAATGAATTAGAAATTAATCCTTTTACTACTTGGACTCGTTCTTCGCAATATTCGCCAGCAGGTTTGGAAGTTGAATCACCAATTTTTCAAGACTTACCGCGACTACCCTCGCCACTGGGAACTTTTCTCTACACTCAGTTTAAACGGCTGCCACTAATTGACCGTCTTAGCGCCCTACCTTTACTTTATGCTGTCGTTGATTTTGATAATTCCGATGCAGCTTGGCGGCGCTATGATTTTGTAACTGCCCGTGAATTGTTCAAAGACTTTAACGTTGCTGCGCGACTTTACCGCGATGCTTTTGAACCGATGTTATTAGTGGGCTTATTTGCCCCTGGCGAACAGTGTTCAGCCGCCGCAACTTTAGGGATGCTTTACTTTTTTATTTTGGCTCATCAACCAGATTTTGATGTGGTTTGGTGTCGGGGAACTGTCGGAGAAAAGATATTTCGTCCTTGGGTGGAACGAATTGAAAAAGCTGGTGCGCGAGTATTGCCTAAGCGTCGGGTTACAGACTTAATTGTTAATAGTAATCAAGTTAAGGGTGTGGTTTGTGGTGATGAAGTAATTGAAGCAGATGCCGTAATTTTTGCGGTTGGAATCACCGGGATGAAGAAAATTGTCTCAACTAGCCCTAGTTTACAAAGTCGTGAAGAATTCCGTAATTTGAGCAATTTAGGAGCAATTGATGTTTTAGCCACGCGAATATGGTTTGACCGTAAAATTGATATTCCTCGTCCTTCTAATGCTTGTTTTGGATTCGACGCAAGTACAGGTTGGACGTTTTTTGATTTGAATGCTCTACATGATGAATATCGGGATGAGCCGGGAACAGTGATTGAAGCTGATTTCTATCACGCAAATCAATTTCTCAATTTGAGTGATGAGGAGATTTTAGCAATCGTTCAAGGTTATTTAGCAACTTGCGTACCAGCCTTTCGGGAGGCAAAGATTATTGATAGCAGTGTAATTCGGCTACCTCAAGCGGTAACTCACTTTGCACCTGGCAGCTATCGTTATATGTTGCCCGCCAAGACAAGCTTTGAGAATGTGTTTATGAGTGGGGATTGGATTGTGAACCGTCATGGTTCCTGGTCGCAGGAAAAGGCTTATGTTACTGGTTTGGAGGCAACGAATTTGGTAGTGTCTTATTTGGGAGAAGGTCAGCCAGCTGAGATTTTAGCTGTAGAAGAGGATGAAGTGCATATCCAAGTGGCGCGATCGCTCAACCAAACTTTGCGTAACTTGAGCAAATCTATCCTACCTAACTTTTGGTTGCCATAATCTTTAGGGACGCGAAGAGTGAATCAATAATTGTAATCTAAATTCGGTAAGCTAAAGAAAGCGATCGCGATACTATCCTTATAATGTAAATCAAATCACATAAGCTTATGGAGCCAGACTCTTTACCAACTGAGGTGATTCTGACGCACCCGCGTGAGTCCCTCGGTAGAGTGCAACTTGATTGGACACCCCAACCTGGAAACTATCTTGATTTTGAAGGTAAAACCTACGCGGTTTTAGAGCGCCGTCATAGATACAAACTTCAAGCTGGGCGCTACCGCTTGCATAATATTGCCATTTATGTACAGTCTGCTAAACGACCATCTGAGAAAAGTTTGGTAGCGGGACGTTGGGTAGTCGGCGATGCCACCTGCTGCTACAATGCTCATTCAGAACTCATTCGCTGTGCAGTCAACCCCGATGGCCCTTGCGAATCTTGCCGCTTTTATGAAAAGTTAGAAGTTAGGAGTTAGGAGTGAGGAGTTTGGAGTTTGGAGTTAAGAGTTTGGAGTTAAGAGTTTGGAGTTAAAAGTTATTCTCCCTCATCTCTTCCATCCCCATCAGCTTCCCGTACCAAAAACTTCTCCTACAGTTAAGCGGGTACCATTAACAAAATCCCATCCAGACTGGGGACGTTTACCAGCTAGCTGAACTTCTCGCAACAGTAATAAACCTTCCCCAGTCTGGATAATCGCGCCAATTCCTTTGACAATGCTGACTACAACTCCCGGTCGATCTGATACGTTTGACAAATCAGGCAATTTATGCACTAATTCTTGTAATTCTGGTGGGAGATCGCGTAGACGCAAAGCGGCTTGTCGCGAGACATCGCTTACAGAACCAAGAGGAGCAGAAGCAGTGATTTTCAGCAGGTTGTTACGAAAGGTAGCGGTGCAGTTAGCGTAAAAGCCTCTGATTTGATTGTGTAATTGGAGCGCGCTTTTTGACCAATCTAAAGCATAATCTTGTTTTTGAATTAGAGGCGCATAAGTAGCTGCTAAATTATCTTGGGGAATTGGTTGAATTTCTTTACGTTCCAACTTTAACAGAGTTTCTATCAACAAATCCCCACCAATCTCTGCTAGTCTGTCGGCTAAATCTTGGGCATTATCCAGTAATCCAATCGGTGTAGTGGCTATTTGGAGCATTGCGCCGGTATCCATCCCCACATCCATCAACATGGTGGTGATCCCCGTTTCTTTCTCTCCGTTATACAAACACCACTGAATCGGTGCCGCACCGCGATATTTGGGTAAAATCGAGCCATGCACATTAATGCAAGCTAATTTTGGCATATTCAAGATTTTTGCCGATAAAATCTGTCCATAAGCGACAACAACAAACACATCTGCATCTAATTGTTTGAGTTTAGTTAAAGTTTCTTTGTCTTTTTTCACCCGTTCGGGTTGCCATACTGGTAAGTTGTGAGCAATAGCGATCGCTTTTACAGGTGTTGGCGTAAGTTTATTTCCGCGTTCTCGGCGTTTATCTGGTTGGGTGACAACCGCCAGCACCTCAAATTCTGAATGATTTAATAATTTTTCCAAGGTGGGTACAGCAAACTGAGGTGTACCAAAAAATACAATCTTCATTAATAATTAGTAGTTTTTAGTCGTGAGTCATTAGTTCATCGTAAGTGCGCCCTTCATAACTGACAACATTAGACTTCTTGGCATTTGTCGGGGTAAAAGGTAAAGAAACTCAAAATCCTTTCCCTTTACCCTTTTCCCTTTTCCCTAAGAGTGCAAAAATATATTTTTGCAAGAGGTCTATTTAAGTTGCATGTTGAAACAGAATTCACTAAGCCTGCATCTAGCAAGTTTCTGTATTCGGGACGCAGTTGCAAAATACAGTTGTTAGCTGTAAATAATATTGGCTGTTTGGTGGTACAATATCTTCGTATTCATGAAACCAAAGGCTGCTTGATTAATTTAATAGTTAAGTTGACAAGCGTAACAGCTAGTATCAGCCGCATTTGCCTCTAGTGAAACTAATCACTGAGTGGTTTTTCTTTGCGAGTCGCTAGAGCATCTACCGAGTGAATTTTGTTGTGTTCCCGATCCTCTGCTTGAAATTAACTTTAAATGTAGTTACATTTCCGAAAAACTATTGCGTCTTCTAACTACTTCTGTAGTTTAGATAGCAATTTATAACTTTGGGTTGCTGATAGCAATATATTCTGAGTATGATGTATTATGCGTCCGCTTTCCCAGGTTTTTAATTAACGCCTCACGTTTACTATCATGAGGGTTTGCGCTGTTATATTTAGTGTGTAACCTAGCTTATTTGCTGTGTACTAGCGATCGCTAGTACGATCCCCGATAGCTGAGTTATCTAACTCTTGTTCGCCAGCCTCATTCCTCAAACTATATCCTCAATATTTTTAACCAAGACTTATTTTTGGTGTGTTTGGGTATAGCAACATTATATATCGTGTAGTAATTACTGAGTTCTCAGCATATTTACTATACTCGCATATTTTTGCCAAAAAATATTCCGTATCTAAGCAAGAAAAGGTGTAGACAATGATACTTAATTTTTGTAAACCTCTGCAAACTTTGAAGATATTATTTCGTCATTAGTTTTAGTTTCTTGTTATACATATAACTACCACCTGCTCGTTGCTGTTGATGTATTGCTTCTCACATAGCAATTGCCCCCTCTAGAGAGTCTACAAATGCTTAAACCCCTTTTGCTGTCAGGATGGTTCCGCACCCAACCATTTCTCAATTACGTTGTCGTTGTGATACTGATTGCACCTTTATTAGGAGCATCGGCTCACACGATCCCAGTAAGATCCGAAGTACATAAACTAACTTCGATAACTGAAGAATCTGACTCTGGATCAAAGGAAATAGCTGTAGTTGGGGAACCTGAGATAGCTGAAACATTAAAAACAGATCAAATCGAATCGATAACAGAAGAATTTGACTCTGTACCAACACAAAGTACTGCTGTTCAGGAACCGCAAGTATTACCAGCAAATAAAATTGAGTCTTCAACTGAAGTAGATAATTATCTCTCAAGCAGCGATTTAGATGTAAGTGATGTAACTGTTCCCGATTCTTTGGCAGCAGTTGAACTCGCACCATCAACAGATGTTCCTGTTAGTCAACTTAATTTAATCCGCAAACTTAAAGCTGCTAATGTCAAGTCTTTGAGAGGACAAGAAAATTATCTCTCTAGAGAAAAGTCTTTTACTGAATCATTGACAGCAACTCAAGTAGCACCAGCTATTAGAGAATCTCAATCAACCACAATGACGGAAATACCTGTTGTGGAACCAGCGAATGAGTCCCAAGCAGAACAAATAGACCCAATAGGTAGTCCTCATCCGATTCCTTGGAAATGGATTACAGCAACTCAAGAAGCTGTTGCTGCTAATGGTGGTTCTGGAGTGCGTCACTATCGCAGCGTACCCGTGATTTCTCCAGATGGTAAATATGCTGTTTATAGTCGGGTGCAACTGGAGGTAAAACCCCAAATGTACAACAGCCGTGTCACCAGCGTGATGTTTGTCCAAGATATGCACACTAAGAAATTGTGGGTGATGGCTTCAACGACTCCAGTTAGCGATCCTTTATTAAAGGTAAAGGCAGTAAAAGCGGAATCGTCAGAAGAAACCGATCCGAGCGGTAAAATTGGGGTATTAGTTCCAGTTAGCTGGTCAGAAAAAGGCGATCGCTTCTTAGCACGCAAGTTTGATGGTATATTTAACACAGGTGATTCTACAGATAGTGCAGTGATTTGGGATCGGCAAAAAAATCACGCTAATACAGTTGCTCCTGTGAGTGACGAAGAACATGAAAAAATTGCCGTATTGTTAGGCTGGAGTAAAAGCCAACCTAATAACGTGCTGTTCCGTGCAGGTGAACTGGGCGAGGAAAACTGGCCACTAATGCAAGTTGCTAATGATGGTAAGACTATCACTACAACAGACAGCGATCGGCCAATTACTTTTGGTAAAAAGGTGACAGAAATTTGGGCAGGCCCACAAGTTGCCTACCGATAGATTATAAAAAATCCTACATACTCCCGTTGTCAGCAGTGACGACAACGGGATTTTTTTATATATTCCAAATAGGTTATAGAAAAGTGGATTTGGTATTATTCGATTTCACCGAATCAAAACCTGACTTTCAAAAGTAAAGTTAGCGGAATACTCTTTTTAAGAAGTAAAAAGTAAATAGATAAGTAGGTCGGCAGAATAAAACCAAACTATATTAACAAAAATGAACGAGGCAAAAATTCTCTTCTCTACTGCCTTTTGCCTTATCCCAACAACAAATATTTACGCCCACCTACTTAATCCTTATAAATAAATTTAGGGAAAATAATCACGGACAGATTATTTATTGTACAACCCATCTCCAAATAAATGTTTTTATTTTGTTCCATAAATTTAGGGACTTGTAACCATTTTTTATAGTTTTTTATGAGTGCTTTTTAACTTTTTACTTTTGCTTTATTCTTTCAATAAATAATATAATATTTTATATCCATTAAGAGAAAGAGTTATCAATTATACAGTGAATTGAAGGCAGAAATAAACTGCAATTATTGTTCATAACAACAAGATAGAAATACCTGGTGCGCCCCATTCAAAAATATCGAATTAAGCAAGCTTTTAGCTGGTCAGTAATTTATAGGAATAGAAACAAACTATGACAACAGTATCATTAGCTCCTCAACCTAACTTCAGCATTGGGTATAATTCTAATTTAGATCGAATTTACAAGTATCAACAGCTACAACTAAGATTGATTGAGTGTGAAGCATTGGTAATCTTTGACAGCCGTGTTGAGGATCTTGAGATTCTTTATGCTGCCTTGTCACCTAAAGCTTTGGGTTATACTCTCACACTCGAAGACGATGCACTGGTAGTGATTACAAACTTAATAGCACAAACAAAAGCAAAACGGTTAGCCATTGTCGCCCACGGAACCCCCGGAGTCTTGCAAATTGGGGCATTGCCAATCAATCGCCAAGAAATCAAAAAACAAGCCCAATTATTGCAGCAGTGGAACGTTGCCGAAATTGCCCTCTACAGTTGCCAAGTCGGCAAAGATGCCGAGTTTATTAGCGAATTGGCGCAGTTGACGAAAGCAGAAATATTTGCCGCTGCTGGTAAAGTTGGCGCACCAACTCAAGGCGGAAGCTGGCAACTGGATATTCAATCAGACCGAGGGAAAATGAAGCCGCCTTTGACAGCAAATGGGTTAGCAAAATATCCAGGTGTGTTAGCTTCCCCAATAGCTCTTAATCTCAACTCCACCAGTAACACGCAGTTATTACGAGAACCAAGCGGACAAAGAAGTGGGATCACAGATGGTCATACCTATAAACAGCTTTTTGCCTTTGCGGCATTGAAAGAAGATGGTTCTGTCGTTACTTGGGGTAATAGTACTTATGGAGGAGATAGCAGTTCAGTCACTGGCCAACTTGCCTCTGGTGTCACCAACATTTCTTCTACATATTATGCCTTTGCAGCATTGAAAGAAGATGGTTCTGTCGTCACTTGGGGCGATAGTGGCTTTGGAGGAAATAGCAGTGCAGTCAGCAGCCAACTTACCTCTGGTGTCACCAATATCTTTTCTACACATATTGCCTTTGCAGCATTGAAATCAGATGGTTCTGTCGTCACTTGGGGCTATAGTACCAATGGAGGAGATAGCAGTACAGTCAGTAGTCAACTTGCCTCTGGTGTCACCAATATCTTTTCGACAGATACTGCCTTTGCGGCGTTGAAATCAGATGGTTCTGTCGTCACTTGGGGTTTTCCTTCCAATGGAGGAGATAGCAGTACAGTCAGTAGTCAACTTGCCTCTGGTGTCATCAATATATTTTCGACAGATTCTGCCTTTGCAGCGTTGAAATCAGATGGTTCTGTCATCACTTGGGGCCTTATTGACTATGGAGAAGCTAACATTCCAGTCAGTAGCCAACAACTTGCTTCTGGTGTCACCAATATCTTTTCGGCAGATTCTGCCTTTGCGGCGTTGAAAAAAGATGGTTCTGTCGTCACTTGGGGCTATAGTACCAATGGAGGAGATAGCAGTACAGTCAGTAGTCAACTTGCCTCTGGTGTCACCAATATCTTTTCGACAGATTCTGCCTTTGCAGCGTTGAAATCAGATGGTTCTGTCGTCACCTGGGGCTATAGTCCCCAAGGAGGAGATAGCAGTACAGTCAGTAGTCAACTTGCCTCTGGTGTCACCAATATCTTTTCGACAGATTCTGCCTTTGCAGCGTTGAAATCAGATGGTTCTGTCGTTACTTGGGGCTATAACACTAAAGGAGGAGATAGCAGTACAGTCAGTAGTCAACTTGCCTCTGGTGTTACCAATATCTTTTCTACACGTACTGCCTTTGCGGCGTTGAAATCAGATGGTTCTGTCGTTACTTGGGGCGAGAATTACTATGGAGGAGATAGCAGTTCAGTCAGTAGTCAACTTACCTCTGGTGTCACCAGTATCTTTTCAACAGATTTTGGCTTTGCGGCGTTGAAATCAGATGGTTCTGTCGTCACTTGGGGCAATAGTGAGTATGGAGGAGATAGCAGTTTAGTCAGTAGTCAACTTGCTTCTGGTGTAATCAACATTTCCTCTCCCTTTGACACCATTGGACTAATCGTTGCAGAAAATAGCCCAACTAATACCGCCATTGGCACTTTCAGCGGCGTTGACCCAGACCCAGAGGACACCATTACCTACAGCTTAGTCTCTGGGACTGGCAGCACTGATAATGATTCCTTCACGATTAACGGCAATCAACTGCTAATTAATGCTTCCCCAGACTTTGAAGCTAAGTCTAGTTACAGCATCCGTGTCCGCATCACAGATCAAACTAATTTATCCTACGAAAAAGCTTTCACCATCAAGATTACTGATGTTAATGAAACACCTCCCACTCCCGTAGTTGATATCAAGTTAATTAATAGCATCAATGATATCTTTGAAATCGATGCCAGCGAGTTCACCAAAGTCAATATTAAAATCAAAATTAAAGGACACAGTTCTAAATTAGTCAACGAAATCGGTGTCTTCAGTGTTGATGACAGCCTTGGCACTATTGACGGCATTGCACCAGATGCCGCAGGTTATCAAGAAAAAGCCCTCTCTAGAGCCAAAATCATCTTCTCAGTTCTCGCCAACAACCCCACAGGCTTTAATCCAGAAGACCTCAGCCGCATCCTCGATTTGCAGGGTGGTACACAACTACGCTTTTATTTGAAGTCTCAAGGTAACATTATCTTCTCGGACACAACTACCCAAAAAATCACTTCCGAAAACGAAGGTGGCTTCACTTTAGGGTGGAAAGATGGTTCCCGTGGCGATTCCGTTTTTGATGACTTGCAAGTGAATATTCAACAAACTGATGAACAATTACCCATCGGTACATCTTTGCAAGGAAAATCAGAAGGCGAAGCCCTGGATTTGCGGAATTTCGCCACTGACAGCTTGATTAGTGGGACTTTCATTGTTAACCGCGAAGCATCTTACAACAACTTTGTTGGTTTTTATAAAGTCACTGATACTGATGGTGGCATTGATACTAATGGTGATGGCACAGCAGACATTCTCCCTGGACAAGCGGGTTATGTACAAGCTGCAATTAACGAAAGGGTGAGTGATATTGCCTTATCGGTAGGTAATCAAGGTACGGGAAACTACAATGGCAACTTTCAAGGCGGCAGTATTTATGTGCCATTTTTGATTGTCGATAGTGGAGTTAATGCTTTGTTAGACAGCAATTCTAGCAATGACCCAACAGTTTACTTCACTTTCTTGGGTGCCAATGCTGACAAGACTCAGCATGTCAAGATGTTAGGTGATAATATCTTTGGTTTTGAGGATCTCTCTGGTGGCGGCGACAAGGATTACAACGATGTCATTGTCAAGATTAATTTGACTCATAACATCGCTTAAGTAAAGATCGGTATTAATTTAAAACCACGCTTTTTAAAAAAATAAAGCGGGGTTTTGTTATCATACAATATCCCTCTTCTGCCACTCTCCGGCTGGGCAATCTCTCTACAACTATTAACCTAAATAAAAATACTTAAAATTATAACTACAGAGACTTGTCACCTCTTTCCCATTCAGGTATGGCACCTTTGACTCGGCGGATGGGCAAATTAGCAATTAAAGCTGTGGTTCGTTGGTTGCTTTCTAAGGAGAACTCCAAGCCCTCTGTCTCAACTTCAACATAGCGACAGACTACATCTAGGATTTCTTTCCGCATTTTTTCCAACGTTTGAGGGTCTATATCAGCGCGATCGTGAGCAATCACCAATTGCAGGCGACGTTTAACTTGAGTTCGACTGCTATCAGGGCCGCGAAAAAAAAGTTTTTCTAGAAGTTCAATCATTACGAATAGGTCTGGCGCGGAGACTGGAAAAGTAAGTTAGACAATCTTTGTCCTGAACAACCTTCGTATCCGGGCGAAGATGCTGTCTTGGGACGAGTCGATCTCCAGAAATTCGACACTTTCCCCTTCTAATCTACGAGCAATGTTTTCAAAGGCTGTGGCAGCTAAAGAGGGATTTTCTGCTAACACTAAGGGTTCGCCGCGATTGGTAGATACAATAACACGCTCGTCGTCAGGGATTACCCCGATCAGGGGAATGGCGAGAAGTTCCTGAACATCTTGCACTGACATCATATCATTTGCCTGCACCATTGCGGGTCTGATGCGGTTAATTATTAAATGAACACGCTTGATACCTTGTGCTTCTAGTAACCCTACTACCCGATCCGCATCGCGAACTGAGGAAATTTCTGGTGTGCTAACAATTAGCGCTTCTTTGGCCGGGCCGATCGCATTTTTAAACCCATTTTCAATCCCGGCAGGGCTATCAATAATCACATACTGATATTTTTGCGCTAGTGCATTCACCAATAACTTCATCTGTTCGGGTGTGACTGCATCTTTGGAGCGATTTTGGGCTGCCGGCAGGAGTACGAGATTGGGTTGGCGCTTATCTTTCACCAAGGCTTGTTCTAAACGGCATTCTCTGGCTAAGACTTCTACCGCAGTATAAACAATGCGGTTTTCCAGCCCTAACAGCAAATCCAAATTTCTCAGACCAAAATCCGCATCAACCAAAGCAACTTGACGCCCCATTTTGGCTAAAGCCATACCCAAATTTGCTGAAACTGTGGTTTTACCCACTCCTCCTTTACCGGAGGTAATCACAATAATGCGAGTCATGATAGAAATGCGGTCAATGAGGGTTCAGGAAATATAAAACAGTAAATTGCAGTATAAAGTATGAAGTATCGTATCAAGTATGAAGAAATATCTGTTCTCCCCGATCTGGGTGAGGCATGAATATTTGTTTTATTTCATCTTTACTTATATACTTCATTCTTTAAGTAAATATTTATGGTTCTTAATTGCTCTTGGTGAATTGGTTTCTGGAAAAATCAGTTGCCCTAGCGATACGAATTCCTTGGGGCGTAATATGTGCCACCTCTGGAAAAAACTGCATTGGCGGTTTTTCTGGTGCTCTAGCTACAGCATCTGCGATCCGCAGTTGGGTTGGTTCCATTTGCAAGGCCATAATCAGACACTCACTATTGCCTCCAGCCCCAGCATGAGCGATTCCACGCAGACGACCCCAGATAATAATATCTCCATCTGCAATTACAATACCACCTGGATTTAAATCTCCCAAGAGAATTACTGTCCCACGATGACGAATTTCTACTCCAGAGCGGACTGTCATTTCTAAATAGAGGGCATCTTCTTGGGGGATCGCTGTAGCTGTTGGCTCGGAACTCAGGGAAGTTACGGGCTGTAATTGTTCTACTGAATACCCAGAAGTCACGGCAGCGATCGCAGTTTGCCGCCGACTCGTCGAGACAGATATCAGCCGGAGTTGGACATCGTTCAAAGCCTCAGCGAGTTCTTGGAGTTGTCTGGTATCTACCAAACGGTCTTGTGCCATTAAATGCACAGGTGTATTAGAGACGCGGAAGCGATCGCCTGCACTCAGACGTTGCCTGATTTGTTGCCAAATATCTGACCAAGTGAGTTCTGAGGCAGATACTTGAGATTCTGAGGGCAAAATTAATAAAAGTCTTCCCTCCTTACTTCTTAACTGGACTTGAGTATTATCATTTGCACGATGCCCTGGTAATGCTAACTCATTGGGATTTAAATCAGTTAGGATAAAATCCGATCCGGCATCAGTATTTGACTCTACATCTGGGTCAGCAGGATTTGACTCTACATCCCCAAGAACAGTATCTGATTTTAAATAAAGGAGGACAGATTTTAACTCAGCATCCGGGAGGATAGAATCTGACTCTACATCAGAAACAGTAGAATTTACCTCTACCTCGGAAAGTATAGAGTTTGATTCTGCATTAGGAAGTGCAGAATTTGACTTTAGATTGGGAATCGTAGAATCAGAAGTCATGCAGTACTAGCCAAAAGACAACAGATTTTAAATTTTGGGTCGCACCTTTGGTGCGCTGATAGCGCAACTTGGATTTTGGATTTGTGTCACGGAAAAGGGGTGTTGGCGTAGCGGGATATTAGTCCGACATTAACCAAAAGACTCTTTAATCTAAAATCTCAAATCTCAAATTTGCACGGTCAACCTCTGATAAACTGTCCCCAAGGCATCAGCATCGCCAACGTTACCTGGAAACAGCACCACAGGTAAATCAGGAAACTGAGGATGATCGGATGGCGTTAACACCATTGAACAACCAGCTAAAATTTGACCCAGTAAACGGGCTGAAGTTAAAGCTAGTCCAGTACTCAAAACATCATTAGAAGTAATACCACCCTTGCTGATTAAGAATCCTATATCAGATGGTAAACTACGTACAATATCCATCAATAAACCTGAAACTTTTTCCCCAAACTCCAATCGTGTCTTGACATCTTTAAAATTCAGTTCCTGACGGCTAGTATAAACCACTGGTGTTTTGCCAGCTTTGTTTGCCGCTTGTGTACTTTCTTGAATTTCAGTTAGCAATGCCGCAGATTGATTTGCATCATCAAGTAATCGCGCTACATTCACTTCGATTCCGACAGTTCCCTCTACTTGCAACAGCGCCTCTAATTGCTGGGTAGTCTTTTTCACATGGGAACCTACAATCACCGCGCCTTGTTTGCCTTGGCGCACGTACTGAGCCATCTTTTCGGCAGCAATGGGTTGGGGAGGTAAAGCGGCTAAAGCCGTTAAAATACTTGCGGCACTGCGAAATAGAAAGCGTTTCCCTTGACTGGCGGCTGCTAATATATCTACTGCAAAGCGGTTGAGATCGTCTTGAGTTTCACCATCGACGACAGCGCACTGATTACCATGAAGTTGTAACAATCGTTCCAAACTACCAGCGCGAATATCGGCGAGGAGAAACCTTTCTACAGCTTCGGCCCTAATTCGTCCTTGAGTCTTTTCTTCGACGTACTTGGGTAAGTAACTGTGATGGTAGCTGAAGACTGAATCACGGGCAAATTCGGTTTCATGGACTGGAGTGGGTACGCCAGCAATCATCAAGTAATGCACACTGTCACGGGTGATGCGTCCACCTTCAAAAAATGCTGGTACGAGAAAATGAGCATCAAAGGGCCCGAGTTCTTGGGCGATCGCATCTGTTTCAATCGGATAATGTCCCCGCAAAGTAGAATCAGAACGGCTGACAACTAAAAAATCGTCAATTCCTTCAGCCTTCAAAGCGATTTTCAGGTTGTGGCAAACTTCTTTGGTGACAGATGCAGCTGACTCTGGCGTTAGCGCTCTAGTATTAGTCAGCACAAAGAAAATCGGCGAATCATCCTGCAACCCACGGCGTAAAGTCTCCACATCCCAATGCATCAGCAGCAAGCAGCTGTGGACTGTTTGAGAACCTGTAGGGTCATCATCCAGAACAATTATTTTGGGTTTGTTGCTCATTTCAGTCAACGGGGCGATTGTTTTCTGGGAAAGTTTTGGGCGACTAGAAGTCGCTACTACATAAGCAAAGTCCACCTCCGTGAACTAATCTAAAATCAAGGGTTTTCTAACCTGTGGAGGCAGGTAAATTCTCGTGTAACCGCTTTTACAAACATTCTCATTAGCCTTTCTGCAATTTTCTGATTTCTGCTTGCACATCGATCGCAATTTGCAATGATTGATTTAACAGTTGAGCGTATTCGCCTGCTTGACTACTAACTTGTAAAGCTCGCAGACTCGCTAAATTATTCACAAATAACTCTTGGTTATTAGCAAGCAATTTTTTATTATCTCGCAAAATTCGTTCCGTTTTCAGAGCGCGGACTAAATCTTCTCTAATTAGTTGCAAGGCGGAGGTTACTTTATCTCGGTCATGGATGCTGCTTTCTACGTTTCCTGATGCTGCCAATTGGTCATTAATATCGATGGCAGCAACCAGGTCATGATATTTATCAACTTCATCTAAAAGTATTGTCAGTCCTTCAGGACAGGTTAATTGTCGCCATAGCCATCGTCCCACTAATATCGGCATTGGCACTAAAATTAGTAAAAGAATTCCTAGTCGAACTGAAGAACCAATAGTTGGCAGAATAATAAACGCGTAAACAAAGCCCACAATTATTGGCGTTAGCGCCAGCGTCACCAGCATTTCACTGATAAAAAACCCTAATCGCTTTTTGCCATCTCGCAGAACAGAGGGTCGAAAAACGTCTTCTGGATCGAACCCAGTCAAACGTCTTAGTTCACCCTTACTAATTTCCAAGCCTATTAAATCCGGCTGCACGTCTGCATACTCCTATGGAAACCCAAGTTGCGTATTCATTTTAATCGGGTTTACCATGATGATTGTGGTTATATTCAGGAAACCAGTTTTCATCTAAGATTTGTTCTAAAGAACCAATGGGTATAGAGGGAAATATGTCAATGGCAAGTTGAGAGCGATCGCTAGCTTCTATCTTTGCATCCTGATAACATTCATCAAATATTTCTAAAATGTAAGGTTTAAGACTAGGACTATCTTTCAGAGCTTTTTTAATCTCTCTGCGAAAAGTCCTGATTTCTCCTTTCCAATGTCCTTGATTACGTTCTCGTTCTTTATCCCAACACTTGAGTTTTAGTAAATGTTCAAGAAGCTTAATTAATAAACTTTCAATTGTTCGCTTCTCCCTTCTACCCATAGTTTCTAATTCTTCTAACAAATTATCTAAATCCACAGATGAAAACTGACCAGTGCGAAGTTGGTTTATAGTTGTCATCAGCCATAGATAATAATCTTCGTCGTATAAGGTTTGAGTTGCTGATTGGATTATTGGTTTTACCATAAACTAGCTAAACTTCTACTATTTTTTTAATTTAGCTCAATTAAGCTTCTATGCAAAATTGCTTGTAATCTTTGACTCTAGCTCAATATTTTTACCTTTACCAAAATAAAACTACCCTCCTGTTACACCATCATAATAAAGAAAGTTGAGTTGTTGGTTGATTGATTACATAAGTGACTGGTTTGTTTATTTTTCTCACCATACCTTCATTCACAGCCTTATTTAACCAATCCTGCATTTGAGATAGTCTAACATTCAAACATTCCGCCAAAGATTTTGCATCCTTCGGTTGCTGTAAATGATTCAAGATGATAGGTAAAACAGCTTGGTAAATATCTTGTGAGTGAATATCCAAAACAGTCTCTTGAGGTATTTTTTTTACAGTTTGTACTGCTTCAATCGAAGAAGCCGCTTTTACTAAAAGTTCCCTTAACGAATCATTCCAGGGTTCAGCCGGAAAAGGTTTTGCACCCTGATTGTATAATTGCTGATTACCTTCTGATATAGCCCCATCCAATCGGACAAAAACTGGGATATCTTGGAGTCGGGAAAGCGCTTCCACTGCACCCGCCCAAGTACCACCTTTGCCAAAAGATGAACTGACTACTAAGGCATAATCTGCTAAAGCATAAATATATTTGTTTCGCCCCATCGCATTACCCGTATTGAAACCAGCTTCAGGGTCATAACTAGAAAGCAAAGTAAGCCTACCCTCTTTAATACTGGAGCGATACTTGCTGTTCACTGCTGCCTTAGTCAAACTATCCGCCAGTACACCTACAGATGTGCCTCCTGCATCCAACACAGCCAGCATTGCGGCTTGATCTACGCCTCGCGCCCCACCGGAAATTACCTGCATTCTTTGTACAGCGATATTTTGTGCAACTCTTCGTGTGTAGCCAAATATCTTGTCATCAACATCACGAGAACCGATAATTGCTAGTCCTCCCATAGATAGCAATTCTACATTGCCAATCCCATAAAGAATTGCCGGTGCTGAATGTCTCAGCCTTTGCTTAAGACGTTTAGGATAGTTTGTGTCACTTCGTCCCAGCACCCACAATCCCTGATTAGTCCACTTCTCAACCGCTAGACTCAGCATCATACCCCGTTCTAGTAAAGCTGAAAGCCTTTCAGGGTTAAGTTTATTTACAGTAATTTTTGTAACTGTTCTCTGGTTGTAGATTCTAGTAAATCTGATGGTCGCATCTGATTTTCCCGCAACCAGTCTGTTAAAGAATTATATTCACTCAGAGTCAAGGGTTGTGGTTCAATTTGCCGATTTTGACCAAAGCTGGCACACAACAGCAAAATTGCTTGAGTATCTGGTTGCAGGATATGAGTTAACATGATTTTTTAATCCCCTTGACCTAATGAATTGAGTGCCAATGCTACAAGAAAAACCACTCCACTGTTAGCACGCAAAAGTGCTGCAATTACAGTAAAAGTCCAACGGGAATCAACTATATCATCAACCAAGAAAACAGAACCACTCATTCCTTTCCAGGAATCAACAGCAAAAGCACCATCCAAATTATGAGCTTGTTGGTAACTGTTGCTCATCTTTTTTTGTAACTCAGTTTGGTGAACTTTCTGCACAATTGGCATGAAGGGTAAGCCTAATTTTTGTGCTAGTCGTTGAGCAAAATTTGGTACAAGTTCTGCATGATTCAGCGAAGGTACACAAGTTACCCAAGTCGGAAAGGGTTGTGGTTGCCAATGTTGAATCATCTCAAAAGCACCCTGCACAAGTGCATCGTCAAAATGATTATCTTGATATTTACCCTGCTTGACTAATTCTCCCCAACCTGCATCACCCCATAGAGATAATGCCCTTCCCGCTTCTGCTTGTAAATTATTTTTAATATTTCCTGAAAAGCGATAATTGACCAATGCTTCTGATGGCCATTTTTTGCGTGGTTCAATGATTTGGTTACTGCGACGTAAATATTGAATTGCTTTATTTACAAGTTCAATTGAGCAAGTGTCTATTAATAATGGTCTGTTCAAGCACACAGCACATTTACCGCAAGACTTTGGATCTGGCTCATCTAATTCTGTGGCCAAAAAAGTCATTAAGCATTCCTGACTTTGCATATATTCCAACATTCGAGCTTGCTCTTGGCGACGACTTTGTGTGATTTTCTCAATTTTTGTAGTGTCAGTTTGATAAGAAACTGGGGTCAAATACCATTTTGATTCTTGCTTAGTTATAGGTGCAGGAAATTCCATTGATAGTAGTTTTAAAACTTTCTCAATTTGTCCTCGTGAAAGATTCATTTGCTGCTCTAATTGGGTAACAGAAAAACCGTCTACAGATTCGCTAAGTATATTTAAAATCTTTTGTATATGCACCTCTGGAGGAAAGGCTGTATTAATAAAGTAGTTAGTAATATCATCATCTTCATCACCGTTCAGAAGAATTCCATAAGCTTTTTCTACTGCTCTACCTGCTCGTCCTACTTGCTGATAATAGTGGACAACCGAGCCAGGACGCTGATAATGAATTACAAAGCCTAAATCTGGTTTATCAAAACCCATTACTAATGCTGTAGTTGCTACTAATGCTTTAATTTCATTATTCAAAAGCTCATCTTCTAATACTACACGAATTTGATTCTCTAAATCACTATGATATGCTTTAACATTAATACCTTGAGTTTTTAACCAATCAGCAACTCGTTCAGCATCTCTAACAGTTAATGTGTAAATAATGCCACTTCCAGGTAAGTTAGGAATCTGTTGAGCTAACCATGCCATTCGTGCTGCTGGACTAGGGATAGAAATATTTTGTAAATGCAAACTTTCTCTGGTTAAATTTCCTCTGGAAACACGCAGATTTGAACCCAATTGAGTAATAATATCATTGACTACTCGATTATTAGCTGTAGCAGTTGTTGCTAAGACAGGAATATTTTGCGGCAATGCTTGTAAAATTCTGACAATCCGGCGATAATCAGGGCGAAAATCATGTCCCCAATCAGAGATACAGTGGGCTTCGTCAACAACAAATAAACCTATACGTTGAGATACTGGCAAAAGAATTGTTTCCCGAAAATCTTCATTACCTAGTCTTTCGGGAGAAATAAGCAGAATGTCTACTTCTCCTGCTAGCAACTGTCTTGCTATTAGTGGCCATTTATCTGTATTACTGGAGTTAATTGTTTCGGCTTTTACACCAATGCGTTGGGCTGCTGCAATTTGGTTTCGCATCAAAGCTAGCAATGGCGAAATCAAAAGAGTAAAACCAGCACCTCGATCTCGTAGTAAACGAGTTGCTAAAAAATAAACTAGACTTTTACCCCAACCAGTGCGTTGAACAACGAGTAACCACGATCGCACTTTGAGTAACTCTTCAATAGCTTCCCACTGTCCAGGGCGAAAATCGGCTGTGGAGTTATCAAGCGCTTGACGCAGAAGCAATAATCCCTGTTCCTGAAAGTTAGTTGTCATAGATACTAAGTAACTAATTGTCATTTCTGTTGTAACATCAAATACAAGCAGAACTTAGTTTTTTTCAAGACCTATACCACTAAAGATTTCAGAGCTAATTTATAACTTAACTAAAGTACTTGTCTTATAGGGGTTTTAGGAATTTAAGTTAATAAAGCACTTATTCGCTGAAACTGAGACTTAGCAAAGAGTTGAGTATCTTTAAGATTTTCTTTACAAATCATCTTTCAACGTCAGCTTTGGTGTTTCAGCAAAAATAAATCGAGTCTATCTAAGAGTATGTTTGAAAAGTTTTCTTCTCGGTAACAAAACGTTCTAGATCCCCCTAAATCCCCCGATAAATTGGGGGACTTTGATTCCGGTTCCCCCCTTAAAAAGGGGGGCTAGGGGGGATTGGTGAGTGCCTAAAATCACAGCCAACCACTTTTCAAACAACCTCTAAGGTGCAAGAGCAATTTAGTAGTTTACTGTGTGGGAATCTTCAACTGGTGTTTGAGGTTTGGGCTGTAGCCTTGAGTTGCTAACGCTACATACTCAACATCCATCATGCTGAGGTTATGAATTTCAGTCAAGGTGCAATACCGAAAATATTCCTTAAGTCTAAATTAAAGCTTACTCAAAGAATGAGGTTTTCATTTCCCAAGTCATTGAAAATATACGAGTTCCCATTCATTAACCTCCAAATATCAGTCTGATAAATCGATTATTACTGAGGTAAAATGGCTAAAACTAAAGCTAAATCAACAGACATTCTTTCATTAATTGAAGCAGAGCATCGCCAAGTTGAGAAACTTTTTGCAGAAGCAGAAAAAGCTAAAGGTGCAAAGTTGATTGAGCAATTCAATCAAATCTATATAGAATTGATCTTACATGCAAGAACAGAAGAATTAGTCTTATACCCAGCTTTGCGAGAATACGAAGAAACTGAAAAATATGTTGAAGAAGCTGAAGAAGAACATGAAGAAATTTCAGTTATTTTAGAAGAAATTAAGTCGCTTAAGCCTAATAACCCTGAATTTAGAGAAAAAATCAGTGAATTGAAGGAAACACTTGAGCATCATGTAAAGGAAGAAGAAAACGAAATTTTTCATGCTGTGCGCGAATGTATGAGCGATCGAGAGCTAACTGAATTGGGACAAGAGTTTCAAGAAATTAAAGCTAAGTTGACATCAAATGTAGAAGCTGCATTAGCAATGTAGGAATACACTTGTTTCAAATGTTTGCATAAATAGTTAGCCATAATTTCCACGTAATTAGGGCATTAAAATTACCAAAATATTCCTTCATCAAAGAGTAGAAAAATGACTGCTACAAATGGTAAGAACAAAATTCGTTATGCCGTTGTTGGTTTAGGTTGGTTTGCCCAACAAGCTGCCTTACCTTCCTTTGCCCAGGCTGAAAACTCAGAATTAGTGGCACTAGTTTCAGATGACCCCACTAAAAACGAAGAATTAAGTAAAAAGTATAGTATTGAGCATACTTACTCCTACGAAGAGTATGAGGACTGTTTGGCAAGCGGCGAGATTGATGCAGTTTATATTGCGTTACCTAATCACTTGCATTGCGACTACACTGTGCGAGCTGCTAATCAGGCAATTCATGTGTTATGTGAAAAGCCAATGGCAGTAACAGAAGAAGAGTGTGAGGCAATGATTAAAGCTGCCAATGACAATAATGTAAAGCTGATGATTGCCTACCGCTTACATTTAGAAGAAGCTAATTTACAAGCAGTTGAAATTTTGCGTACAAAGCAAATTGGTGAACCACGAATTTTCAACTCAGTTTTTACTCAGCAAGTAGAAGAAGGCAATATTCGTTTACGAGATGTTACAGGTGGTGGCACGCTCTATGATATTGGCATCTACTGCATTAATGCTGCACGTTACCTCTTTCAAGATGAACCAATTGAAGTATTGGCTGTAGCTGCCAATAACGGAGAACAACGCTTCAGCGAAGTGGAAGAAATGGCTAGCGTTATCTTGCGCTTCCCAAATGAGCGTTTGGCAACATTTACCTGTAGCTTTGGAGGAGCAAGTGTTTCAACCTATCAGATTGTAGGTACTCAAGGCGATTTACGAGTAGAACCTGCATATCCTTGGCAGGGCGAAATCAAGCATTACTTAACAATTAATGGTGAAACTCAAGAGCGGACTTTTGAAGATCGCGACCAACTAGCGGCTGAATTTACCTACTTCTCTGATTGTATTCTCGAAGATAAAGATCCAGAACCATCAGGTACGGAAGGGTTGATTGATGTTTCGATTATTCAAGCACTTTACCAGTCAATTGAGACGGGTAAACCTGTGCAGATCCAAACTAGCAATCGCCATCAACGTCCCACATCAGATCAAACTATTGAGCGTCCTCCAAATGACGAGAAGCCAGACTTAATCCACGCTGCTGCACCTTCTGGCGAGTGATAATGCGATAGACCACTAGTTATGTTGTAGCGATCGCTTAACAAAAACACCGACTATTCATAACATATAAGGGCACAATATTATAGTTGTGCCCTTATATGTTATCTATTCAATTAAAAACTGCTGTCTATACCCAAATATTAAGGATAAAGACCTCTGTCAGTCAACGCCTGAGCCACTCTACCTACCCCCAGCGTGTAAGCTGCTAATCTTAAAGAAATTTGCCGTACCTCCGACTGATGAATCACCTTGCGATAGGCTTGCACCATCAAATGTTCCATTTCGCGGTTGACGCGCTCCTCATCCCAAAATACGTAAGAAAGACCCTGTACCCACTCTAAATAACTGACTACTACACCGCCAGCATTCGCCAAAATATCTGGTAACACTGTCACACCCCGCGCCTCTAAGGCCAAGTTAGCCTCAAGAGTAACCGGGCCGTTAGCTGCTTCTGCGACAATTTGCGCCTGCACCTGATTGACATTTTCTTCAGTGATTTGGTTTTCTAAAGCTGCTGGTATTAAGACATCACAGGGTAAAGTTAATAAATCTGCATTGCTAATTGGTACAGATTGCGGGAAACCCACAATACTCTTGCGATTTTCAGCAGCGTAGACTTTTAATTTGGGAATATCAAGACCAGCTTCAGAGAATATTCCCCCAGCACCAGTTGAAACGGCGATAATTTTCGCGCCTGCTTCATGTAGTAATTCTGCTGCGGCACAGCCGACGTTACCGAAACCCTGAATAGCTACCCGCACTCCTGCTAAGGATTTACCTCGATCTGCTAGCGCCTCACGGACAATAATCATCGTGCCACGTCCGGTTGCCATTTCCCGTCCCAGAGAACCACCAATCGAAAGGGGTTTTCCAGTTACAACTCCTGGTACAGCATGACCAACATTTACCGAGTAAGTATCCATCATCCAAGCCATCTCACGGGCAGAAGTACCCATATCTGGCGCAGGAATATCTACGGAAGGCCCAATATCTTTAATCAACTCGCTGATATAACGGCGGCTGATTCGCTCTAATTCGCCAACACTGTAGCGTTTGGGATCTATAGCAATGCCACCCTTTCCACCACCGTAAGGAATACCTAATAAGGCACATTTCCAGGTCATCAGCATTGCTAAAGCAGATACTTCCCGCAGTGTCACAGCCGGATGGTAACGAATTCCGCCCTTGTAGGGGCCTAAAACATCAGAGTGCTGTACCCGATGTCCCGCGAGAACTTGGATTTCCCCATCATCTAGCTTCACGGGAATGGAAACTGTGACAACCTTACGCGGGTGGCTGAGAATTTCTAGCAAACCCTGATTTAAATTTAATTCTTTAGCTGCCGCTTCTAGGTAACTACAGGCTTGGTCAAAGGGGCATATATGCGCTGGAGAAGCAGGTTCTGACAGCAACGAAGATTTTGAAATCATAAATTTTCTCCTAATCGCGGTATCTTTACGAACCGGATATCATCTGTACTTAAGCTTATCCTTTTTTTTCGGGAAAACAAATATTTTGTAGTTTTTGTTACAGTTTTATATTTTATATTCTGATATGTAAAAATATTCAAAAATCACCTTTTTTAAAGGCGCGCAGCTGTGTGGGTCTTAATAAAAATTAATATATTATGTTGGTCAGATAGTTAAATCCACAAGTTTTCACTTGGCTAATGCGATCGCAGCATTCTGTCCCCCAAAGCCAAAACTCAAACATAATACCTGTCGAATTTTACTTAGACGTGCGGCTGTAACAATATCTAAATCAAATTCTGGCTGCTGCAATCCTAAACAAGGCGGTAATATTTGATGCTTTAGCGCCATGAGAGAAAAAGCTACACCTAAAGCTCCAGATGCCCCTAGTGTATGACCTGTGCTTCCCTTGGTGGAACTAACCGCCACGCCTTGGGGAAACAAACGCTGGATTACCATACTCTCCATCTGGTCATTTAGCTGGGTAGCTGTGCCATGAGCATGAATGTAATCGATATCGCCTGGTGAGAGACGACTACGTTCTAGACATTGTTTGATAGCAGCGATCGCACTTTTCCCTTCGGGTTCTGGTGAATTACTATGATATGCGTCGTTGGTTAAGCCGAAACCGAGAATTTCACCATACACTTTTGCTTGACGCTGCTTGGCAAACTCTGCTGATTCTAAGACAAACACAGCTGCGCCTTCGCCCAAGACTAAGCCTTCTCTGTGCAAATCAAAGGGATAAGCCCCAGTTTTTGCCAAAGCACCCATCTGCTGAAACCCAGCTAAAGTTAAAGGTGTAATCGGTGCTTCCACTGCACCTGCGATCGCTTGTTGACATTGCCCAGTTTGGATAAGCATAGCTGCTTGGGCAATAGACCAAATTCCAGTAGCACAAGCTGTCATTGGTGCCAAAACTATACCAGATGCACCAATTTGTCGCGCTGCTGCGATCGCATTTAAATGAGGTAATGTATCTAGCCAATTTCCAAAAGAGGAAATCGGGAAATGATTCGCGTTATACATTTGCCGCGCCAGCATTTCCCAAGACGCTTGATAAGAGCGACTCGATCCAATGACTACAGCACAATCAGCTAAAGGCGCAACTAACCCAGAATCTTGTAAAGCAGAGGCAACAACCATCCGAGTTAACCTTGTCAACTCAGATGGTTGTTGATTAATCAAACCTAGAGGAAGTGGCGTAAGTTCTGGAAATGGTTGATATAACCGAATTCCAGATTTACCAGCGATTAAATTTCGCCAGCTATCTTCTAAGCTTCCACCCAAGGCAGAAACTAAACCAATACCAGTAACAACAATTTTGACCAATTTAGGAGTTAGGAGTTAAAAGTGAGGAGTTAAGAGTTAAGAGTTTTTCCCTTGCCCCCCTGCTCCCCTGCTCCCCTGCCTCTTTCTCCTACTGTCCAGGCGTTTTTAAGTTTTCAGCACCTTGAGTGACTTTAGCAGAGTCAATGCGATCGCCTTGCTGAATTTTGTTTACTACATCAAAGCCTTGAGTGACATTGCCAAACACGGCGTAGTTACCATCCAAAAATGCTAGATCGGCTAAAGCAAAGTAAAACTGGGCAGAAGCTGAATCTGGTGATTGCGATCGCGCCATTGCTACTGCACCCTGTTTATGGGGCAATACGACGGGTTGAGCAGTAGCATCAAATGGTTTATTGTAAATCGGAGTATCTGAACCTTTTGGCTTAACTTCTAAAGGTATATAACGAGCATTTCCCGTTTTTGGGTCAATATAGCTACCAGTTCCTAGTTGATCTGCTGGAACTTTCGGGTCTTTGCTTTTGGGATCGCCCCCTTGAACTACAAAGGGTTGGGGTTCGCGTACAACTCGATGGAAAGCTAAACCATCGTACACACCCTTTTGCACTAAATCTACAAAGTTGCCGGCTGTAATAGGGGCATCAGTGCCATTTACTTCGATAGTAATCGGCGAACCTTTAACCGTGATTACCACAGTAGCCTTGCCTTCTAGTCTTGGTAAATCTGTTATTCCAGGAATACTCTCACTAATAGTTTGAGATACAGATGTTGCTTCAGTAGTTGTCTTGGTGCTTGCCTCGGTTGTAGCCGAGGTAGCAGTCGAGTTTGGAGAAGAGCTATTAGAAGCGACTTGCTGTGTTGAACATCCTCCCAACATCAAGGCACTGATAATCACAAGAGAAAGCAAAAATTGTGAAATTTTTAACCGCATTGCCTGTTACCGATTTAACCAAAGTATCTTATCGTTTTGAGGAGCATTGGGATTAGGGGAGAGGCGACAGGTAATAGGGAATAATCTGTACCCTGTTACCTCTACCCTCTACCCTAATTTCTTAAAGTCCTTCTAGTGATACTCCCAAAAAGCGGGCTAACTTTGCGCCTTCTGTTTCCAACTCTGTTAAAGATACCGGTTGTCCAACCCGTGTTAAGGGTATATCTCGCCGTCCTTTAATGCGTAGATAGAGGGCGCGACGGGGGTTAAGACCTTCTTTTATGTCTATTAATACAGATTGGACATCTTCTATGCGGCTATCAATCTGGATTCGGCGGTTTTTACCAGGAAACCCCCAGCGGAAGATTTTGATTGCGCCAGTTTCCCGATCGAATTCGTTGTAACCGCCTCCAACATCCAATAAAATCACTAACCACAGGTATGTAGCTAATAGCAAGCCAGCGGTACCATATAACCCCATTACTAATCCTTGGGGGACAAATACCAGTTGAGTGGGATCGGAAACTATGAGTAAATTAACTTTTAAATAACTGGATATTCCAGCCAATAGAAAGCCGCTTGCTCCCAAGGTAACGATAGTTGCCCACCAGTAGTTACTGAACCGACGAGAACCGAGAACATTTTGGTGCAGGAGGCGATCGCCTTTGTTAATCGTTGTTGATGTCGTCATTGAACTACCATTGCCCGTGAGATACTCGCTGTCACATACTCGCACACTGAATGCTCTTGCATAGAGTGGTGGGTTCCTGTGCCAATCCGGCTATTGCTTAGGAGGCACGGAGAGCTATGTTTGAAATCCACGGGAACCCTGCCGCAGACTATAAATTTTTCACTTTGTACCTTACAAATTTTACTGTCCCGGATAATGTCGGCTTACTTGTACTACGGGACAAACCACTTAGGCTATTTGTATTAGTCAAGATATGCCAACTTCCTTTCTCCTTGTCTAACGTTTCACATAGGTTTTCCAGAGGTGTATCAACGACCGTAGCAGCGAAGTGACTATCCGCATTTTACCAAACATCGTTGACAAAAACTCAACTGCGCCCTTCTATGTTCCTGCTACCGATATAATTTTTTAGGGAGTGTTGTACTATTTTTTTACTCAATGGCCGATCAAAATTCTTTCTCCCTGTCCTTCAGCCCCCCTTATTCCCTGCCACCCTCTCCCTGCCTCTTTTTGACCTCTTGAAATGAGCGATCTACCTACCTCCATCTACATTAAATTTTTTTAGATTTCTGAGAAAAGTTGTGTCAAATTGTAAAATTTCTGATATTCATATTATTTATAAGGTTCGTGTTTCATAGCTCATTTCCTTTTGCGTATCAGGCAAAAACCCTGAGTAGTGTGATAAGTTAAGAATCATTAAGTTACCACAAGCTAGATTACTAGCCGATGGTACGTGTAATGTCATAACCCTGAGAAATAATGACTTAACTAGTCAGTAAGCTCTCAGAATCTCAGTTACTTAAAAGCAGTTGAGATTGTCAAAAAAAACGTTAATTTCTCACGGCAGTCGGTTACATTGGCTTTCCGTACTACCTTAGAAACGTTGCAATTTTAGTAAAAAAAGAGGATTTAAGTCCGATGACCATCGCAGTTGGACGCGCCCCCAGTAGAGGGTGGTTTGACGTTCTAGACGACTGGCTCAAGCGCGATCGCTTCG
>NZ_JAVRCC020000064.1:40466-40884 GCF_034530975.2 Nostoc sp. DedQUE07
CTGACTGGCACCACCTTCGTCACCTCTTGGTACACCCACGGATTAGCCTCCTCCTACCTAGAAGGCTGTAATTTCCTGACAGTAGCAGTATCCACCCCCGCCGACAGCATGGGACATTCCCTATTGCTGTTGTGGGGACCAGAAGCCCAAGGCGACCTCACCCGTTGGTTCCAATTGGGTGGGTTGTGGCCATTCGTTGCCCTACACGGAGCCTTCGGTTTGATTGGCTTCATGTTGCGGCAATTTGAAATTGCGCGTCTAGTAGGTATCCGTCCTTACAACGCTCTGGCTTTCTCAGCTCCGATTGCAGTATTCGTCAGCGTATTCCTGATGTACCCCTTGGGACAATCTAGCTGGTTCTTTGCACCCAGCTTTGGGGTGGCTGCAATTTTCCGATTCCTGCTATTCCTGCAAGGGT
>NZ_JAVRCC020000065.1:0-40785 GCF_034530975.2 Nostoc sp. DedQUE07
TCGCCTACATTTGTGATGACCCGTAGCCAAAAATGGATAAAGTCGAGCTCAGAGCAAGGATTATTAGGACTAAAGTCCTTACTACAAACTTGAAATTTATTTATGCCTAGATACTTAGCAGTTTTTAACTGTCTAGAATCAAAGACGTTTGTGGAAGAGAAAGCTTTTGTTCTTCCATAACGTGTTACATAGATATGAGAATATTTATAAAGTTAATAAAGCTTAATCTTAAAAAGTTTGTTTTTTATTACAAAAACAAAGATTTTTGTATAAGGCGTCACTTTTTACTAGTAAACTATCGCACTATTATCACACTTTAAAGTTTGATATTGTCAGCTTTCTATTAAGTTGGCTGATTCATCTACAGGAAAATTCATAAAAAGATGAGAAGACAATTTAACCGACGCAAGTTTATAATCTACGGTTCTTTAACTTTTGGTAGCAGCTTTTTTTTGAAAGCTTGCGCGAATAATTCTCCATCTGCTACAGAGAGTCCAGCCGCACCTCCTGCTGCTTCCCCAGCTGCGGCTACTGCTGGTGACACGATCAAAGTAGGTATTTTGCACTCTTTGAGTGGTACGATGTCTATTAGTGAAAAAAGCGTTGTTGATGCTGAAAAATTAGCAATCAAAGAAATTAACGCAGCTGGTGGTGTCTTAGGTAAACAAATTGAAGCAATTACCGAAGATGGCGCTTCTAACTGGGATACTTTTAGAGAAAAAGCAACTAAGCTAATCGATCAAGATAAAGTCGCTGTAGTTTTTGGTTGTTGGACTTCTGCTAGCCGCAAGAACGTTAAGCCAGTATTCGAGAGCAAAAATCACATGCTCTGGTATCCCGTGCAATACGAAGGTCAAGAGTGTTCTAAAAATATTTTCTACACTGGCGCTGCACCAAATCAACAAATTGAACCATCTGTTGATTGGCTGTTAAAAAATAAGGGCAAAGAATTCTTCTTAGTTGGCTCTGACTACGTTTTTCCCCGGACAGCTAATACCATCATTAAAGCTCAACTGGAAGCTTTAGGCGGAAAAACAGTTGGTGAAGATTATTTACCTCTTGGTAATACAGAAGTTACACCAATTATCACTAAAATCAAGCAAAATTTGCCCAATGGGGGCGTGATTTACAACACCTTAAATGGTGATAGCAATGTTGCTTTCTTCAAACAATTAAAAGGGGCTGGATTGACACCAGATAAATATCCCTCTATGTCTGTAAGTATTGCCGAAGAAGAAGTGAAAGCAATTGGTGTAGAGTATCTCAAAGGTCATTATGCAGCTTGGAACTATTTTCAAACAATAGACACACCTGCTAATAAGAAATTTGTAGCAGCTTTCAAAAAAGAGTACGGTGAAAATCGGGTGACAAATGACCCAATGGAAGCTGCGTATATTGCAGTTTATTTGTGGAAACAAGCAGTCCAAAAAGCTGGTACTACAGATATAGCTAAGGTAAGTACTGCGGCTTATGGTCAAACTTTAGATGCGCCTGAAGGTAAAGTGACAATGGATGCCAATCATCACATATCCAAAATTGTGCGGATTGGTGAAGTTAGACAAGATGGTTTATTTGATATTGTCTATGCTACTCCGACAGCAGTTGAGCCGGTTCCTTGGAATCAATTTGTGAAAGAAACTAAGGGATTTGCTTGTGATTGGAGTGACCCTGCTAAGGGTGGTAAGTTCAAGAAAGTTTAAGTCATTAGTCATTAGTCATTAGTCATTAGTCATTGGTGAATAACAAAGGACGAATGACAAATGACCAATGACAAATAAGGAGAAATAAGTGTTAGCAGGATTCTTAGAAGCTGTATTTAATGGTATTAGTATTGGCGCGGTATTATTAATCGCGGCGTTGGGGCTGGCGATTATATTTGGCTTGATGGGCGTGATTAATATGGCGCATGGTGAATTGATGATGTTTGGTGCTTATACAACATTTGTTGTGCAAAATGTATGTAAGCAATTGGGTGGGGTGTGGTTTGAAGTCTATATATTTTTGGCTTTGATTATTGCATTTATATTCACGGCAGGTGTGGGATTAATTTTAGAAAAAGGTGTGATTCGTTATCTCTATGGCCGCCCATTAGAAACTTTACTAGCAACTTGGGGAGTAAGTTTAATTTTTCAACAGTTTGTCCGCAGTGTGAATTGGGTATTGATAATTGGTATCGGCTTATTTTCTCTGCTGTTTTTTGGAGGTTTATGGATTTTAAATTCTCGCACTGATTTGGGAAGGGTTCGTAACTGGATTGTGGCGGTGATATTTTTATTATCGCTAGGGATGACAATCACAACGGGCAATTTATTGAGTCAAACTTATCAGTTAGCAGTAACTCAACCTTGGTTTGGCGCTCAAAATGTGGATGTAACAGCACCGACTTGGTTACAAGCAGGGATATCTTTAGGTGGTGTGCAATTGCCCTTTGCCAGGTTATTTATTATTGCTTTAACAATAATCTGTGTGGCAGGAATTTACTTATTTTTACAACGTTCTAGCTGGGGTTTAAGAATTCGGGCGGTGACGCAAAACCGGAGTATGAGTGCTTGTTTGGGTATCCCAACTCAAAAGGTGGACGCGATTACTTTTGCACTGGGTTCTGGTTTAGCTGGTGTGGCGGGATGTGCGATTAGTTTACTTGGTTCTGTGGGGCCAAATACGGGACAAAACTATATTATTGATACTTTTATGGTGGTTGTCGTTGGAGGTGTGGGCAATTTAGCTGGGACGATTGTGGCTGCTTTGGGTATTGGTACGGCTAATTTTTTAATTGGTTCTGGTACTTTGGCTTTATTGTTGACTCCTGTTAAACCTTTGACTGATTTTTTTACTTTTTTTGCAACGACAAGTATGGCGAAGGTGATGGTATTTGCGCTGATTATTGTGTTTTTACAGTGGAAGCCTGGGGGAATTTTTCCGCAGAAGGGACGTACTGTTGATGTTTAAACCGCAGAGACGCAGAGGACGCAGAGAATGAGGAAGAGGGGAGGAGGGTTATTAATTGAGGTGGGGGTGACGATCGCGATCGCACTCTTCCTTATAATTGTTATGCCACTGCTGCTGTCGGAGTTTCGCCTAAATTTGTTGGGGCGATTTCTGTCGTTAGCGATCGCAGCTTTGGGTATCGATTTGATTTGGGGTTATACTGGTTTACTAAGTTTGGGACATGGTATTTTCTTTGGTTTGGGTGGATATGCGATCGCAATGTACCTGAAGCTGCAAGTCCCTACTGGAGAATTGCCTGATTTCATGGGGCTTTATGGGGTTACAGAACTTCCCGCCTTTTGGCAACCTTTTTATTCTTTTCCTTTGACAATAGCTTTGGTGGTATTAATTCCGGGGTTGTTGGCGGGATTGTTGGGATATTTAGTTTTCCGAAATCGCCTCAAGGGAGTTTATTTTTCCATCTTAACTCAAGCCGGAACTATTGTATTTTTCAACTTCTTTAACGGTCAACAACAATTTTTCAACGGCACGAACGGACTGATAGATTTTACAACTTTGTTTGGCGCAACGGTGAGCGATGCCAAGACGCAGTTTATTTTCTACACGCTGACGGTAGTGTTTCTCGCAGCCACCTACGGAATTTGTCGCTGGTTGACAACTGGACGCTTTGGGAGGTTGTTGATAGCGATTCGTGATGATGAAAGTCGGGTAAGATTTTCTGGCTACGACCCTACAGATTTTAAGGTATTGGTGTTTGCAGTTTCCGGTGCGATCGCAGGTATAGCAGGAGCATTTTACACCATTCAAAGTGGTTCTGTATCACCCAGAGCAATGGATATTGCCTTTTCGATTGAAATGGTGATTTGGGTAGCAGTAGGCGGACGCGCTACTTTAATTGGCGCGATTGTCGGAACTTTGTTAGTCAATTATGCCCGCACTTTTTTAAGCGAACAATTTGCTGAAATCTGGCTGTTTTTCCAAGGCGCACTATTTTTGATAGTCGTCACAGTCCTTCCTGACGGTATCGTGGGATGGTTGCGCAGTCAGAATATTTCTCTTTTCCACCGTGGTCAAGAAATTGCTACATATCCCACCTTAGAAGAAGACCCCGAAGTGCAACATGAACGCGAAAATATTGGAAACTGAAAATGTAACTGTTAGCTTTGACGGTTTTAAGGCTTTAAACCAGCTTAACTTTAGTATGGATGTGGGTGAATTACGAGTCGTAATTGGCCCAAATGGTGCGGGAAAGACAACGTTTCTAGATGTGATTACGGGGAAAGTTCAGCCAACCGTGGGGCGAGTTTTATTCAAAGGAAGAAACCTGCGTTCTTTACCTGAATATAAAATTGCCCGATTGGGAATTGGACGCAAGTTTCAAACACCCCGAATTTACTTAAACTTAACGCCTCGTGAAAATTTAGACATTACCAGTCACAAGAAGAAAAATGTCTTTTCTACTTTGTTTGAACGTTCTCATGCTGTTGAAAAGAATAATATTAAAGGATTATTAGAAACCATTGGTTTAACGCCGAAAGCCGATATCAGAGCAGCTTTACTTTCTCATGGAGAAAAGCAACGTTTAGAAATTGGGATGTTAGTAGCACAGTCACCTGATTTATTACTTGTTGATGAACCCGTTGCTGGTTTAACAGATGAAGAAACCTACAACATTGGCGAACTACTTTTAGCACTAGCGCAGAGTCATTCAATTTTAGTAATTGAACATGATATGGAATTTGTGCGTCAAATTGCTAAGAAAGTGACAGTATTACATGAAGGTTCGGTGCTGTGCGAAGGTAATTTTGAAGAAGTGCAAAATGACTCTCGTGTGATTGAAGTATATTTGGGAAAACAGGAAGACTAAATTTTTAGCTCTACAAGGCTTAGATATACTATAGTCACAAGCTTAGTGACCGAGTATTTGTGGAAAAAGCTATAATTGCCCTAGCTTTAGTTGAAATCGTTTATTCTTATGAGCCAACTGCTAACACTGGAATTAAGTGATGATGTCTATGCAGCTTTGCAGCAGCAAGCTGATGCCATCGGGCTTTCGGTAGCAGAATTGATTGTGACATCTCTTGATGGGCAGCATGGTCTTCTGACTGGTGCAAAGCTACAACCAGAAGTTCAGCCAGAAGAAGCACGTCAACGGTTACTTAGTTATGCAGGTGCAATTAGCTTGGGTTATGCCACAGGTATAGATAACGAAAGCATTGATGCTGACTTGGCAAAAGCTTATGCCAATGATTTTTAAACATTGGAATGTAGATAATGCTGCTTGATACGTCAGGATTGCTCTGCTTTCTCCATAAAGATGAGCCACAACATGAAAGGGCAGTTGAACTGATTGCTACTACAAGCAGAAGTCGGCTTACGCACAACTATGTTTTAGCAGAATTAGTGGCTCTAGCATTGGTTCGAGGTTTTTCCCGTTCAATTGTACTCTCATATAGCCTTGAACTAATCAACAATTCAAACGTTCAAATTGTATGGGTTGATGAGCGGCTACATCGAGAAGCAATAGATTTATTGTTAGCAAGACAAGATAAAACCTATTCATTATGTGATGCTGTAAGCTTTGTGTTAATGCGTAGGCAAGGAATTATGGAGGCATTAACAACTGATAAACACTTTGAGCAAGAAGGTTTTACTCGTTTGTTGCAGTCAGCAGGCTAACACTGCGCTGCACCTCTGTATGAAATTTTCATCTCTATATCTTCCATAGAAATTTCTAATGTCTGGCGAACAAATAGAAAATTGTGGACATCCCAATTGTGATAAAAAGCTTGCTTTAGCATAAGTAGAAACACCTTTGAGATTTTAGATTGTTCAATCCAAAATCTCAAATCCAAAATCCAAAATAATATGTAAGGATTCAGGTCTAATATTGAGGAAGTAAAGAAGGGCGGGACACAGAGTTACGAGAATCAGCAATTAGAGCCTGTGCAAAAAAATCAATAACAGACCTACCTTGACGGCGACAACTCTGCACCACTGTCAGCAAATTAGCAGTGTGTTGAAACCGCTCCATCGAGCGAGAACCACCACTAATCTTACGTTTTGTGACAGCCAAACGCAGCGATCGTTCGGCCTGATTATTATCAGGAGGAATTTCAGGATGGTCGAGGAAATACCACCATTGATGAGCTTTATCGCGTAAAGAGCGTAAAAGCTGACCTGCGGTAGCCCCTGCTAAGTCAATCCACTGATTGAGTGAGGAGTGTAACTTGGATTTGAATTGATTGACCCAATCGTTGTAATTGGTGGAGTTAAGAGTCTCAAACCATTGGGCGTAATGTCTAAAAGCTTCATCAATTAAATCAACAAACGCTTTGCCAATAGCTTGGTTGTGAAGACCTGGAAGCTGAATTAATTTTTTGAAGTGACGGCGTAGATGTGCTAAACATTTCTGCTGGGCTACAGCTTGATAGCCATTGTAAACGCTAAAATCATCGCTGCTGAGTATACCTGTATATTTGGCTCCTAAAATTGTTTCTAGTTCGGCTCTAGAACGAGTATCAGCCGCAGTAAACAGGCAGAAATCGGAATTGGCAACTACCCACAACCATTCTTTAACTCCTTTGACTGACCAAGGAGTTTCATCTACATGAACATTAGGTTGGGTCTGTTTTACCCAATTACTTAATTCTATAATGCTGGGTTCAATTGCTAAAGTAATCCGTTCATTAGTGGCGACTAAAGTACCTAGACCAATTTCAATTTGCCCTAGTTCCCAAAGCATTTCTTGCTGTTTTTCATAGGGCATATGTGCATAATTATTTGCCCACCCTAAAAACGCTTGTAAAGAGGTTCCTAAATCTTGTCCTGGGATGATATCTTCTGGCCAAGAGGAAGTTTGTACATTGCCACAACTCTCACACACGCAGGTGTGGCGTTGATACTCCACTATTTCTATGGGACGTTCCACTAATTGCGCTACGACGTGTTTTTCTACTTTTACTGCCACACTTGCAAACGCTTTGTGACCACAACAGATACAATCTGTAGGACGTAAAATTTCAAAACGATCTATTCTGCCAAAACCTTTACGAGTCTTCCCTTGATGTCCTGGCTGTCCCCCTGGTTTTCTTTTGGGATGATTTGATTGGTCTTGGGTCAGTGCTTTTTTGTTTTCGCTCTTTTTGTGAATGTCTCCTGATGGCGGTTTTGATGAAGTCTTACTGTCAATTTTTAAAATTTGTTTGAGCCTTGCTACTTCCTCTTGCAACGCCTTGATGATTTCTACCAACTGTTCCTTTGACAATTGGTTTAGTTCTTCCTCTGCAATGGCTTTTACAGTTTTTTGGCTCATGACAGTGATGCTCTCGCACTCTTGTCTCCTTTGTCAACTAGCTTCTACCTGAATCCTTACAATAATATTATCTCATTTTCTATGCAGTTTTCTCATTTTTATCTGATGCTTGCTCTGCAATATTTTTTAAGCGGCTCGCTCTCATTTTGCGGAGGCGATCGCTATTACGAACACCACCCGCCATTTCATATTCAGCGCTGTCTTTACCGTACTTGATAGCAACCACCATTAACATTTTCTCAGAAAACTGCTTCAAGTTTTTTTCCATATCTTCAACTTCTGTTAAAGTAGAGTCAACTATAGCCAGAGCGCTATTATGAACATCAATTTTATTACGTAACTGTTCGATTGAATCAATCAGTTTTTCTAAAGTATAATCTTCTTCAAATTTAATGCTTGGAATAATCGATTTCATTCCAGATGCTCTTAATTCAGCTTTTTCTAAAACGCGGGATGTACGTTTTTGACGAGACATAAATTTTCTCTTTTAAGATACTTCTAGAACTAGCTTGCCTTAATTAAACCCGATTCTGGTTCAGCATAAATCGCAAATTGCGATCGCAAAATTTTTTGCTTATACCAGTAATATCCCGGTATATAATTACTCATATACGAGGGCAAGAGGTAGAAAACACGAGAGTAGTCGCTACAGACTTGAGAGTAGTCGATACAGGCTTGAGAGTAGTCGCTACAGACTTGAGAGTAGTCGCTACAGACTTGAGAGTAGTCGCTACAGACTTGGGAGTAGTCGCTACAGACTTGGGAGTAGTCGCTACAGACTTGAGAGTAGTCGCTACAGGCTTGGGAGTCGTCGCTACAGACTTGGGAGTAGTCGCTACAGGCTTGAGAGTAGTCGCTACAGGCTTGAGAGTAGTCGCTACAGACTTGAGAGTATTTGATTTTTGAAAAAAACTCAGTACACTACACTTCTTGGCATTTGTCGGGAAAAGGGGAAGGAGAAAGGGGGAAAGGTTTGTTATTTTCCCTTTCCCCTTTAACCTTTACCCTTTTCCCCTCTCTTGCAAAAAGCACTTTTGCAAGAGGTCTACTTTTATTCCTTCTTCCCTGTTCCCTGTTCCCTATTACCTATTCCCTGCCTACGCAAATAATTTCAGGAATCAAAATGGATTCCTATACTTTCAGATTTAACGCCATAAAAAACCCCACTAACTTATAGAAAGTGGAGCAATCAAGTTACAAATTTAGGAGTTACTCATCGTTAAAATCGCTATTTGTACTAGACTAGCGAAATTATTCTAAAACTTTTTTCAGTTCGTCTTTAATATTTTCTACGGTGTGACCAATTTGGGCTTCAGCTTGCTTTGCTTGTCCTTCAGTTTTATCTTGTGGATTACCTGTGACTTCACCCACAATCTCTTGAATTTTTCCTTCAATATTTTTTACAGTCGCTTCTATTCTCTTTTCGACACTCATGGTTTTTATCTCCAGCTTGTAGTTGATTCAGAGAACTCGCAAGATAACAGGATTTACGCAACTGGGATATTATTTTCAGTTCGTAGTGTACCCCTCCGGGGAAGCAAGCTACGCGCAGCGTCTCGTTGGCGTAGCCTCTCGCACAGAAGAGAGGACTTTAGTCCTCAATATAAGGGCTAGAGCCGCTTACTACAAACTACAAATCCGATTTTTTTGTGACACTTGCGTAAGTCATAGATAAATTACTACTACTTGCAAAGTGGGACGAAAAGCCCGCCCATTTCACGGAACGGGTAAGACGCTCACCCTACAAGTAATAAAATATTGCTTATCTTATTACTTGTAAGTCCCTAAAGCTATTACATAATCTAACAGTTATGTATTGTTTTTTACTTCCATCAACCGAGATAATATTTTGGTAAATTATATTATCTTAAGATAGATGCCGATCGGTACTGTAGCAGATATTACAAAACATGAAAATCTGATAAATAAAATTTATATATATTAAACAAATAACTTTTTCGCCAATAAATGAACTATAAATTAAAACAAAATTTAAATAAAAGGAAAATAAAGGAGTGCCAACGAAAAGTCAAAAAAATATCTGGAAGAATGAGATTAATGACATCATTCGAGGTGCTTGTGGAGGTTTTTTGTTTGGCATACCCTTGCTGTACACAATGGAGGTTTGGTGGATTGGATCGCTGGCGAAAGCACAATTTATCATGACGGCGATCGCATTGATGTTTATTGTGGTTTACTTGCTCAATTATACAGAAGGCTTTCGGAAACGCAGATATACAGGCCTTGCTCATCAAGCCGCAATCGATACCATCGAAGCGATCGCGATCGGCATAGCTTGTTCTACCTTTGTGCTGTTACTATTGCGAGAATTGGCACCAGAAACCTCCCTAAAGGAATCTTTAGGTAAAATTATCTTTGAAAGTGTGCCCTTCGCTCTCGGTGTAGCATTAGCGAATCAGTTTTTGGGAGAGACTGAAAACACTAATGGAAAAGGACAAGGAAGCGATCGCGAAAATAACACAACCAAGAACAAAGGTGATGAGTTACACGCCACTTTTGTGGATGTGGGTGGAACCTTGATTGGTGCAACCATAATTGCATTTAACATCGCTCCCACAGATGAAATTCCTATGCTTGCAGCCGCAACTTCTCCACCTTGGGAGTTGGCAATGATCGCCGCATCTTTGCTGATTTCTTATGGCATTGTATTTCAGGCAGGTTTTTCTAACCAGCAAAAACGTAAAGAGCAAAAGGGAATTTTTCAACGACCATCGAGCGAAACTATTATGTCCTACTTAGTATCATTGCTAGCAGGCGCTTTTATGCTGTGGTTCTTTCAAAAATTAACTTTTAGCGACCCCTGGACAATGTGGTTAGATCACACATTGATACTGGGTTTACCCGCAACCATTGGTGGTGCAGCCGGAAGGTTAGCAATATGACTAAAACAGAACAACCAAAGCGCTCAATAGCTGAGTGGATAACATTCAGCATCGCCTCATTCATCCTAGCAACGATTGTGATTCTAGTAGGCTACACTTGGCTGAACGAAAAAAATCAACCTCCCGTCCTTTCTGTCACTAAAAAACAAACAATTCGAGAAGTTAATGGCCAGTTTTATGTTCCTTTTGAAGTTGTAAATAGTGGAGGAGATACAGCTGAGTCAGTTCAGATTATGGCTGAGTTAATGATTGACGGCAAAGTTACAGAAACAGGAGAGCAACAAATCGACTTTTTATCTAGTGGGGAAAGCGAAGAAGGCGCATTTATATTCAGCCATAACCCGCGCCAAGGTCAGTTAAATCTACGTGTTGGTAGCTATAAATTACCATAAGGTACTGACATATAATTTTAAGAAATAGGTAATCGTATTTTTTTCTCTCGCCAGAGATATAAAATCGGATTAACTATTTTTAAGTATATTTCATCAGAAATTTATAATTGCGATCGTTGTAATATGGGACTATTACGACGATCGAATACATTTGATCTACAAAACTATAAAGGTATATTTTATATCTATCGTTGCTGGTACTCCCCTAACGATAACTTTTTGCTAGGTAGTAGTGACGAGTATATTTTTACTCGTGGAGGCAATAATAATATCTCTACTAATCTGGAAATAACCTGATTGATGCTGGAGAAGACAATAACAAGTTGGTTAGTAATGGCGGTAATGAAACATTTAAGCTCAGTCGGTGCGATCGCAGCAGTTGCTTTCACTCTCTCGATCTGAGCAAAGCATTGTCTGAACGTGAATATTTAATTGTTGCATTTGATGATATTATCTTAAAAAATTAAGGAGAAAACTTTGTGGAAGTTACGATAAATAAATTATTTAAGTTATCTGTAAAATATTTTTCAGCGATCGCAGCTATAATAACGGTTCTCCCATTACCAGTTAAAGCCGCTACATTTTTAGTAACTGACCGCGCTGGTTTAGGAGGCAATGATAAAGTTAATTGGGAAAGTTTAGGTAAAGTCTTTAATCCTTCTGCCCCTGATTTTTCGGCTTTTCTACCTAACTCTTTTTCAGCAACATCGCAACGTGGTTTAGGCTTGAATCTAAATATAACTCCAACTAATAAGCCTCAAATTACTCCACCATTTGTTTTTCAAACTTTACCTCCACCTGGCATTCGGAGTAACTTCGCTCTAGGTGATTTTATTCTCTTCGGAGGTATAGACCCAACAGGTTTTATTCCTCTTCCTCCCGGTACTCCCGATCCTGGTACTCAGGGAAACGGCGGCCCTTTTTCGATTAGTTTTGCCCAGCCAGTTTTTGGCGCTGGAACTCAGATAGCTGTAGACACTAGTAAATTGAAAATTGAAAATTCGATCGCCGCTTTTGATAAAGCTAATAACCTATTGGGTACTTTCTCAGTTCCAAATATTTCGTCTTTAGCATTAGATAATTCGGCAGTATTCTTGGGGATTCGTAGTGATACTCCAAACATCTCACGGCTTGTTTTTAGCAGTTCTGCTCCACAATACGGCTTGGCTATTAATCAGGTAAGTATTCTTGCAACTCCCGAACCAACTTATACCTTAGCGATATTAGCTTTTGGTATTTCAGGTGGTGTTTTGAAACGACGTAAAAGTTCTTGACACTCGCACTGCATTGAAATAGTTTTCATTTAATAAGTTAGACATAAGTTAGAGATTTCGGACATACTCTAACTTATGTAAGTAACGTAAGTTTCAGATAATTATTGTCTTTAACCAAGTTCAACTCAATGTTATACAAAGAATTAGAAAATATCATAGACGCTAAGATACAAAAAGCCATACGGAAGCACGAAATTATTGTTGCTTTAATTAGTAGTATTATTGGCTTGATTTTTATTATGGGTTTGTTCCATGCTATTTTGCTCAATCACACTGAAATTCATACACTTTGCTTGTACTGATTACTGGTTGTATTCAATAGGTCTTTACGATCGAGCATTCCCTGCTGTGCAGAAAGCTAATTCAAGTTACACATCTTTTTTATAAAATGGCATTGCCCAGATGGAGAGTAAAAATAATCGCAGGGCTATATTCGTCTTATTTTTGACTGTATTTATAGACTTGCTCGGCTTCGGAATTATTCTGCCGATACTGCCTTTGTATGCCGAACAATTTGGTGCAAAACCTAATGAAGCGACTTTACTTGTAGCTATTTATTCTTTAATGCAGTTCTTATTTGCACCATTATGGGGCAGATTTAGCGATCGCTACGGTCGCCGTCCGATTTTATTACTGACTTTATTCGGTTCGGTAATTGCATACGCAGGTTTAGGTTTTGCCAACTCCTTATGGATTTTGTTTATTGCTCGTAGTCTAGCCGGGATTATGTCAGGGAATATTGCCACTGCTCAGGCGTACATAGCAGATATTACCACGCCAACTAATCGAGCTCGTGGCATGGGTGTAATCGGCGCAGCTTTTGGTCTTGGCTTCATTCTCGGCCCAGCGATTGGAGGTCTTCTAATCGGGTCAGATCCGAACAACGCTAACTTTCATCTACCGTCATTGTTTGCAGCCGGATTATCTTTATTGGCATTTGTTTGTGCTTTAATATTACTTCCAGAATCTCTAAATTCTGAGACTAAAGCCAAAATCCAACTTCATCGCCACCGTCAGCAATCCCTAAACTTGTTACAGTTGTCACAGCGATCGCAGTTTTGTGTACTTGTTGGCATCTACTTTTTAGTTACCTTTGCTGTTGCAGCTATGGACTCTACATTGGCTTTATGGTCTAAGCAGCAATTAAATTGGGGGCCTCAACAAGCTAGTTATCTTTTTGCCTTCATGGGGATTGTCAGCACAATCATTCAAGGAGGACTAATCGGATTTATCAAGAAACAATTAGGTGAAATAAAGTTACTTATCTTGGGGATATTAGGATTAGGTTTAGGATTACTGTTAATTGGATTCTCGCAAAGCTTAATTTTATTATTAGTCGCCGCCACACTTGTGGCATGGGGAATTAGTGTTAGTCAACCAATATTGAACAGCTTGATTTCCCAGATGACAGCCCCAGAAGAACAAGGACAAATATTAGGAATTGCCAGTTCTTGCTCTGCATTGGCACGCATCGCTGGGCCAACATGGGCAGGGGCGAGTTTTATGAAATTTGGAAGTTCTGCTCCTTTTTTGAGTGGATTTTTAGTAATGCTAGTAGCTTTAACTCTTAGTTTTCGAGTAACAAAAAGTGCATCTGAATCAAAAACAGAACGTATCGCCTGACAATCTTGATTTCAAAGTTTAACAATTTTTTGAAACAGCCTTGTATTAACGTGAGTTCGATGAACCTCTCCCTCCCAGCCTCCCTCTCCCACGGGGAAAGGGAGGAGCAACGAGAAATTAGGGTTTTGGCTCCCCTCTCCGTGTCGGAGAGGGGTTGGGGGAGAGGTCAAAAAAGGGCTTGTCGAACTCACGTTGTATTAAAAATTTTTAATCTAAAATCTAAAATCTAAAATCTAAAATCTAAAATTACTATGACTGGTCGCCGAGTATTATTTTTAGGTATCTTTGTAAGCATCCTCCTCACCTACGGAATTTGGATCGGTGGGAGCATTCCTGCAAGCATTATCAAACTTCCTGACCAAGGATTAAACTGGTACTACTGGAAACTTCCCCAACCAACCTTTTGGAGTCGAGCAACGGCTTGGGGTATGTACATTGGGCATCAGTTTAGCATCTGGGCGTGTATCTTGTGGGCGCAGCGATCGCAGTTGAAATACAAATCAGCGTTGCATCCGATAAATTACCTCATGCTTGCCATCAATGGTGGATTTATCGCTTTACACTTTCTCCAAACATATATTTGGTACGATGCTCTAGCTCAAGATACTTCAATTTGGGCTTCTCAAGGTGCAGTTGTACTTTTACTAGTCTTCGTACTGATTTTAGAAACACCTCGACGCGGTTTATTTTTTGGCAATTCTGTTCCCTTCCATCAACAGTTTTTGCAAATTATCAAACTGTACCACGGCTATTTTTTCTCCTTTGCCGCTATCTACACCTTTTGGTATCACCCAATGGAAGCGACTTTGGGGCACTTAATTGGTTTTCTCTATATGTTCTTGCTTCTGCTCCAATCTTCCTTGATTTTTAACCGCACCCATGTAAACCGTTGGTGGACATTTACTTTGGAGGTTTCAGTGCTTTTACATAGTGTAATCGTGTCATTAATACTAGGACAAAGCAAGTGGCCCACATTTCTCTTTGGTTTTTTTGGTATTCTCGTGCTTACTCAGCTTCACGGTTTACCTGTGGGTATCTGGGCTAAACGTACTATCTACGGAGCCTTTTTAGTGAGTGTCCTGGCCGTTTATGCACTGACTGAACGCGGCTTGGGCAGAATTTACGAAGTAACCTACATTCCTCTGATTGAGTTTGGATTAGTTGGTGCAATTTACTTAATCTTCCTACTCATCTTATGGACAATTTCTCGTTTACCAGTCAAGACGTAAGTAATATATCGCTACGGACTTGTGTTCTGCACCAACGAACTCTAGTTTTGGTCAGCAGCATGAAGTTAGACAACTGCTAAATTATTCAAGCTGCCTTTGTAGCCACTAATCTCAATCACAGCATCCGTGAGGGCAGAGAATCCATTAGTGTTATCGTTGAGTGCCAGAAAAGTCTGCCCCTTATTGCCTGTACCAAGGGTAAAAGTTGCTGCACCTTTAGCTACAAAAGCAGTTGCAGTCAATATCTGTTGTACATCAAAAAGATTTAGACTCGCTACTTTGCCAAGTTGAACTAAATTAGCAGCGCTAACTGCATACAGCCCATCAATTTTATCTTGAGAAATGTTCAAGTCAGTTATTTTATCAAAACTAGACAGCAGCGAATCACTCAGACTACTGAACACAAATTTATCAGCGCTACAACCGCCTGTGAGGGTATCCCGCCCAGCGCCACCATTGAGGATGTCATTACCATTACCACCAACTAGTTTGTCATTTCCGGCTAATCCAAAGAGTTTATCGTTGCCGTTTTTGCCGGAAATTTGATCATTACCAGCCCCACCACTGAGTTCATCTGCACCGTTACCACCTTCTAAAGTAATCTTTGGCACATTTCCCTCTGTGGTGGTTTTGCTGGTTAATTGACCATTGGTATTATACAGATAAATGGCAACTGCATCAGTAATGCCATCCCTATTGTTGTCAATATCTGCGGAAATTAGTTTGCCATTGCGATCGTAGTTGAAAGTGGTAATCTGATCAGGGATGCCATCACTGTTGTTGTCAGCTACCTGTGCAGCGAGTTTGCCGTTAGCGTCGTAACTATAAGCGATGACTTGATCAAAGATGCCATCATCATTATTGTCAATTTTTTGTGATTTCAGGTTGTCGTTCAAATCGTAGCTGTAGATGCCAACTGCATCAATTACATCATCATTGTTGAAGTCATAGCTAGCGGATGCGCGTCCATAAGTAGAGGTTTCGACAGAATCAACTTTGCCGTCGCCGTTCAAGTCATAGCTGGTGGATGTCCGGTTGCCCTTGGCATCATAAGTAGAGGTTTCGACTCTATCAACTTTGCCGTCGTTGTTGTTGTCATTGCTCGTGGATGTCCGGTTGCCTTTGGCATCATAAGTAGAGGTTTGGACATAATCAACTTTGCCGTCGTTGTTGTTGTCAATGCTAAAGGATGTCCGGTTGCCCTTGGCATCATAAGTAAAGGTTTCGACATAATCAAGTTTGCCGTCGCCGTTGTCGTCAGTGCTAAAGGATGTTTGGTTGCCCTTGGCATCATAAGTAGAGGTTTCGACATAATCAACTTTGCCGTCGTTGTCGTTGTCAATGCTAAAGGATGTCCGGTTGCCCTTGGCATCATAAGTAGAGGTTTCGACTCTATCAACTTTGCCGTCGTTGTTGTTGTCAATGCTAAAGGATGTCCGGTTGCCCTTGGCGTCATAAGTAGAGGTTTGGAGAGAATCAACTTTGCCGTCGCCGTTGTCGTCATAGCTAAAGGATGTTTGGTTGCCTTTGGCATCATAAGTAGAGGTTTGGAGAGAATCAACTTTGCCGTCGCCGTTTTTGTCATAGCTAAAGGATGTCAACTTGCCGTTGGCATCATAAGTAAAGGTTTCGACTCTATCAACTTTGCCGTCGCCTTTGTCGTCATAGCTGGTGGATGTCCGGTTACCCTTGGCATCATAAGTAGAGGTTTCGACTCTATCAACTTTGCCGTCGCCGTTGTAGTCATAGCTGGTGGATGTTTGGTTGCCCTTGGCATCATAAGTAGAGGTTTGGAGAGAATCAAGTTTGCCGTCGGCGTTTTTGTCATAGCTGGTGGATGTTTGGTTGCCCTTGGCATCATAAGTAGAGGTTTGGACATCATCAACTTTGCCATCGCCGTTCAAGTCATCGCTGGTGGATGTCCGGTTGCCCTTGGCATCATAAGTAGAAGTTTGGACATAATCAGGTATGCCGTCGCCGTTTTTGTCATAGCTAAAGGATGTCAGGTCATAGCGGTAGGTAATAACTGAGTCTATTATCCCATCACTGTTGTTGTCTGTCCTCTCAGATATCACTTTGCCATCGACATCGTAAGTGTAAGTTGTGGTTGAGGTCATAAATTGGTGTTCCTTATCTGTTTGATTCCAGTTGTTTTACTACTGCATTTATTATCTCATTTGTCAATGCGTAAGAGAGATGTAGCACTGCTACGTTTCTCGTCAATAAGTAGTCGGACAAAAATATTTACAGTCATTGCGATCGCTCGCGATGATATTGTGTAATTAATTCTGTCTGACTACTTATTTAGATGCGATCGCCCTATAGCAAAATTCTTATTATGATACGGCGTTGCTGATTAGATGTATGAATTTTGGTGTAGAGACGTTGCAATGCAAGGTCTCTACAAGGGTTTTGAAATCACGCAAAATCATTTTAATATCTTAATTCAGCAACGCCTATGATACAATATAAACTCTAAACTAACATTAAAAAATTCACAATTTTACTCACCACTACTAATATTTTTTTGTTGTTGATAACGCTGTTTAAACTGCTGTTGCTGTATTTTATGATCCACAATTGGGTCAGGATAGCCAACAGCATGACGTTCTAAAGATGGAATTTTACCAGTAACTAAATATTCTGTATCTACAGACCGCAATTCTGATACCCATTGCCGAATATATTCCCCCTCTGGATCAAATTTTTGTGTTTGACTGGCTGGGTTGAAAATCCGCACAGGTTTAGGGTCCATGCCGCTAGAAGCACTCCATTGCCAACCGCCATTATTAGCAGATAAATCACCATCAATTAGGTGCTGCATAAAATATTTTTCTCCCAATTGGGGATTAATTAGCAAATCTTTAGTGAGAAAACTAGCGACAATCATCCGACAGCGGTTATGCATCCAGCCGCTTTCATTCATCTGGCGCATTGCTGCATCCACAATGGGATAGCCAGTTCTCCCCTCACACCAAGCTTGGAAGTGTTCTTCGTTAGTTTGCCAAGGAAAGTTTTTAAAAGTGTCGCGGAAAGCACCATCAGCTAATTCGGGGAAGTTATACATTGCATGTTGATAAAATTCCCGCCAAGCTAATTCTTGTTGCCATGTGCGGATATTAACTGCTGTTTCCTCACTGCGACTATTTTCTTGCGCTTCTATCGTGGCTTGCCAAACGGTGCGAATGCCAATTACGCCAAATTTTAAAGCTGCACTCAGTTGTGATGTTCCGTCAACTGCGGGAAAATTGCGCTGTTCTTGATATTGAGTAATCGCTTTATTAGTAAATTCTTCTAATCGTTCTTGTGCCGCCGCTTCTCCTGGTGAAATAATTAATTGTTCATCCCAAATAAATCCTAAATCTTTTGCTGAAGGTAGTGCGATCGCTCCTGCAACTTTGGCAATTTCCTGTTCGGCTTCCGTTAATCCCTCAACATTTTGCAGTGTTTCTACTGGTTGACTCTTTGGTTTGGCAATCCAATTTTTCCAGAAGGGTGTGTAAACCGTGTAAGGATTGTTACTACCTGTGCGTAACTCCTCTGGAGAGTTGAGGATTTGATCCCAGTTTTGGTTAAGAAACTCAATACCTTTTTCTTTGAGGGCATTTATAATGGTGCGATCGCGTTTTTGTGAATAAGGTTCTACATCCCAATTCCAAAAAACAGCTTTAGCATTTATTGCTTCGGCTAAAGTTGGTATCGCTTGTACAGGATCGGCGTGGAGGATTAACAACTGGCTACCAACTTGAGCATATCGCTCTTGGAGTTTCTGCAAACAACCAATCATATAAGTTACTCTCACAGGAGCAACATCATCCCGTTCCAGAAGATTCGGATCGAGGCAAAACACGCCCACCACCTTCGGACTTTGCCGTTTTGCCGCAGCCAGTCCCGTATTGTCAGAAATGCGTAAATCGCGCCGATGCCAAAACAGAATTAAGTCAGACATTCCATGCTGGATATAGTTCACCCGTACTAGCTTAGATGCTAGTGGTACCAATAAGCATCATTCTGGCGATAAATTTATTCTTTTAATGGGCATTGGGCATCGGGCATTGGGTATTGGGCATTGGGCATTGGTTATTTTTGTTGTCCCTCTAAAATTCTGATCTAAGGAAGCCTTATCTTAGTTTTTGTATACATTCCCTTTTGCCCATGCCCCATGCCCCATGCCCCATGCCCTATTCCCTATTCCCTATTCACCATGCCTTATTCCCCGGTTTCTCAGTCGGGAATAGTGGCTTTTCATCTCAAAATTGAGTATACTCTTCTTAACAGTTAATTAGTCTTTTTGTCATGGCTAACCTACTACTTGACGACGGTACGATTGAGAGCGATTTAGACGAAATAGCTTGCGAACTTGCGCCTCTTGGCATTCAACTCAAACACTACGACCCAGGAACATCGCTACTCTTCCCTAATCTGCGAGACCAGGACGTTTTAACTGAGACCGAGAAACGTTATTGCGTAGAACTCCATAACAGCGTCTTTGAATTTCTTCAGCAAGAAAATGGCGCTCTCTGGTGTGACTTACTAAATGTGCATCCAGGTTCGTTCAATCTTCACCACCTGATCGCAACCTACGGTCGTTATCATACTCATCCTGCGCCTGAACCCCTGTATGTGTTGTCAGGAGAAATGATTTATGGCTTCGTGCAACCTGATGGCAGCCAGGTACAGCTTTTAGTTCAGGCACAAGACTATCTCTACATCCCGGCTGGAGTTGAGCATTGGTGCAGCCCAACTGCATCGTTGAATTTCAAAGGGATACGCTATTTTGCGATCGCAGAAGGTTGGGTTCCCAATTATACAGGGACTCAAATGAGTGATTCGATCCAAAAGCCGCGTTAAAGCTCATTTATGCACGTCCTTTGGCCGAGGTCACGAAATCGCGTTGCTCCCCCCTAAGCCTTGTGAAATGCGCTGTCTTTGAGTATATCCTGTAGTCTTTAAAGCAACAGTCTCAATTCGACTGTAAAGGAACTGGGGCAAAAGACGAAGGAAATAGGCAGCTCCTAGGGTTAAAAGTGTACGGCGTGGTTCTTTAGAGAGAATATGCCAGTTGGTTGCTAATGCTTGATTCACCAACTTCACAGCCATTGCACCATCTTGCAGGCTGACTGCTCTGCGGGCTAAGTAACGCAACATATAGGCTCTAGCTAGTGTTTCCCATTGATTAACTATTTCTGGAGCATATAAGCGTGCCCTACTAACCATTAATTCCCAAGCATCTAACTGCTTGAGAACGTTTGCTGATAGTCCCCCTGAATTTACCCTATATAAGGTCAAAGCTTCAGGAATACCCTCTATTTCCAGATCGCTCTTAACAGACATCCGAAACCAACATTCAACATCTGTTGTGTCACCATTAGGATGGCGCGATCGCTCATCGAAATAAAAATTTTCAACTGTACCGTAAAGATTGTCTTGGAATTCAATAGCTTCAAAAACTTCTCTTTTAATTACTGCTACCGAACCATTGCTAATTGGATTGCGGCAAAAGACAATTGCTGGAGTTATTCCTTCCATCTGAGGCATTTGATAAATACCTAAAGGGTTGCCATTATCATCAATAAAAGCAGAGCGGCTAAAGCTTACCCCGACATTAGGCGAATTATCTAAATGCTTAACGTGTTTTTCTAATTTTTCTGGCAACCATAAGTCATCAGCATCTAAAAGAGTTAAATATTCTCCCTGTGCATGGCGAATCCCAGTGTTTCTTGCCCCAGGTAGACCCCGATTTTTTTGACGAATAATTTTAATTCTAGGGTCTGTAAATTGCTGACAAATTTCTATACTTTTATCAGGAGTACCATCATCAATAATTAAAATCTCGAAGTTCTCGTAAGTTTGTTCAAGAGCCGATTGCAGTGTAGCAGCTATATATTTTTCTGCTTTGTAAACCGGAATAATGATAGAAACTTTCTTCATTGTTGACTATTCCCATTGATTTAATTTAATTAATCTCTAATTAAATTTACTATGCATTATTAAGAAATCTAATTATGCTTTAGCATAGAAACTTCTTAATTATTTATAGAAAAGTTATTAATTATTTCTAGATATTTTCTTGAAGAATACGACGTTTTTGGTTAGCCCCTACTATATTATTTGAAACCAGAGCTTCAAATTTATTGTAAACATTTTGAGGTAAGAGTAAAAGTAAATAGGCTGCTACCAGTGTCAAAAGTGTACTTTTGGGATTTTCAAGAAGAATATGCCAATCAGCTATTAACGCCCGATTAATTAATTTTACAGCCATTAAACCTTCTCGTAGTCTCACGGCATTACGAGCTAAATACTGCAACTGGTAAGCTCTAGCTAGTGTTTCCTCTTGAGTAAATATTTCTGGAGCGTAGGAGCGTGTCTTTTCAATTAGCTTTTCCCAAAAATCTAACTGCTTGAGCATATTTGCTGAAAGCCCTTTTGAATTAACCCGATACAAGGTCAAGGGTTCTGGAATGCCCTCTATTTGCCAATTGCTTTTAATGGAAATACGAATCCAAAATTCGTTATCTTCTGATTGGAGTAAGCGTTCATCAAAATAACAATCTTCATTAGTACCGTAAAGATTATCTTGAAATTTAATCGCTTCCAAAACTTCTCTGCGCATTACCGCAGCCGAGCCATTACCAACCGGATTGCAACTGAGCAAATAGGATGGCGTGATTTCTTTAAGCTTGGGCATCTGATACGTACCTAAAGCTTGTCCAGCTTCATCAATAAAAGCAGAACGACTGAAGCTAACACCGACTGCTGGTGAATTTTCTAAGTGAGCAATTTGTTTTTCTAACTTTTCTGGCAACCAAAGATCATCTCCATCCAAAAAAGCTAAATATTCTCCTTGAGCATGGCGAATACCAGTATTCCTAGCTCCAGATACCCCTCGATTTGCCTGGCGAATAATTTTAATTCTGGGGTCAGTAAATTGCTGACAAATATTTATACTCCTGTCCAAAGAAGCATCATCGATAATTAGAAGCTCGAAATTTGTATAGGTTTGCTCAAGAACAGATTGTACAGTAGCAGCTATATATTTTTCGACTCCATAAACCGGAATAATTACAGAAACTTTTTTCATTTTCCAGACTGACTTTAGTTTCAGTTTGCTCTCAGGTTTTACTAGTAGTACAGTAATCTTTGATATGGCAATGGGAATACTATCTGATGGATACGATCGCACCTTCTAGTGATAGCATCTAAAAAAGTGAGATATTTATCCACTTGGCTATCCGTCTAGTTATAGGACGAATCCCACTTCCTAACTTTTCACCGGATAATGTAAGATATTTCCTTCTAGTATGCGTTATCAAGCAATTGCTGTAGTTAATAATACATTTTTTCTACGTGTGGATAGTCTGATTGAAATTTTTAGCAAGCGATCGCTCCACCATTATCCAGAATAAGACTGAGTAACTATCCCATTGAGTTACCAAGTGGCAAGTACTACAACTTACCTCAACCGATTCTTTTTTCATGAATATTCAACTTTTGAACGTGAGCAACGCGAATTTTACTAATAATCTGGAGCAAGTATGCAGAAATATTTTCTACAAGTATTTTTTTCAACAACAATTTAATAATTAGCTTTTGAGTTTCCTTTTCCAGGAGAATTTTTGGATATAGCTGAATTGCCTTCCCCAATTTTTGACTTGCTTTTTCAACTCCTTCATCACCTGTAATTCTTGTTAAGCATAGCTTACAAGAATATCGGTAAACATAAGCTAAACTATAATTTTTCAGTATTTGAATTTCTGGCGATCCTGATTGAAAAGCTCGCTCCAATACTTGGAACTGACAGTCTTCCATAAATTCAACTTTAGATGACATTGAATTTGAAGATTGACGATAAAAAATCTGCGGTTTGCTAACTACAACAAACGACCATTTTGCAGCTAAACGTAGCCAATAATCCCAGTCTGCTGCTCCTGATACTGAAGGTTCAAACTCTCCTACAGATTCAATCGCTTGCTTACGGATTAAGGGATTTGAACCACTAGCAATAAAGTTCCAGGTTAATAAATTCGCCAAAACCTTACCTTGGAAAAAGATCGGCCGATCCAGATGGCAATTTCCAGTTTGTTCATCCATAAAATAAGTCCAGCTATAAGCAACACCTGCTTCTGGATTTTTTTGCAAAGCTTCTAACTGAAGTTCTAGCTTGTCGGCTGTCCATAAATCGTCAGCATCAAGAAAGGCTATAAAATCTCCCTTAGCATGAGAGATACCACGATTACGAGCTACTGATAAACCCCCATTCTCATAGGAAAAGACTTTTATACGACTATCTTTCAACTCATCCAGTAGCTTAAGAGTTCCGTCTGTTGAACCATCATTGATAACAATTATCTCAAAATCAGAAAAAGTTTGTTGTTGTACCGAGACAATTGTATCGACAATTGTGCGCTCAGAATTATAAGCGGGAATAATGACAGATATAGTTGGCATATGATTTCAATAAGTTGCTAAATTATACTAGCTAATTAGTATCAAAAGGTTGCTTTCTAATAACAGCCTCTATTGCAGCCTTGGAACCGCAACAGACCTAGCCAAAGAAAAAGGTCGAGTCAAGTACTTAGCAATTTGAGGAGAAAGGACTTGCATTACTAGCCATTTCATTAAATAACGCTGAGTTACTCTTTCTCGCAAAATCTGAGGATATAAAGAAACCGTCTTCCACAATTTACGACCAGCTTGGTTGAGCTGTTCTCTATTAGTCACATGAGCTAGTTCCATACCCGTTAAATATTGATAGATATTTGCTAGGCTTTGATTTTTAAGATTTTGTAACTCTGGCGGTGCTGCTTGAAAGCCTCTTTCCAAGACAATAAGCAAATATTTCTCCATCTTCTCAACTTTTGTTGACATAGATTTTGAAGAGTGACGATAGAAAATTTGAGGTTTGGGAACTACTGCAAAATCCCAGTGCTGTGCTACACGAAACCAATAATCCCAATCTTCCACGGAAAAAAGAGTTGGGTCGAATTCTCCAGCAGATTCAATTGCTTGTTTACGAATTAAAGGATTAGAACCATTGGAAATAAAGTTACTAAGTAATAATTTGTCATATACATTACCTTCGTAGACTACATTATGACCAGGGTGAAAAATCTCTGCTGTTTCACTCATGTTCAGAGTCCAGCTATAAGCAAGTCCTGCCTCTGGATGTTTTTGCAATGCTGCTAGTTGTAGCTCTAATTTATCAGGTGTCCATAAGTCATCGGCATCGAGAAATGCCATAAACTCTCCCGTGGCATGAAAAATACCACGATTACGAGCTACTGATAGACCAGCATTGCTGTATGAAAAAATCTTGAGACGAGAATCTTCAACAGTCTTCAATAGTTCTAAAGTCCGGTCGGTTGAGCCATCATTAATAATAATTAACTCAAAATCAGAAAAGGTTTGTTGAAAAACGGATTTTATTGTTTCTAAAATAGTGCGTTCAGCATTGTAAGCGGGAATAATAACGGATATAGTTGTCACGTTGCTTCGCTCCGAATTCAAAATTCAAAATTCAAAATTAATGATCCCTATAAATAAATTTAGTTGCTCTGTATCATGAGTCGTTTTCGGTCATAGAGTTTAACCAGATGGAAAGTAGAAAGATTTTTGTAATTCATCGTGTAGGCAGAGCATAAACCAGTTAGTTTGGGAATAGTTCCAAAAGTTCTTGTGCAGCCACCTGAATTTGTGAAGATTCTTTTACAAATCTGCAAAAGGGAATTGAGTAAGTCCAAGCTTGATAAAATGCCTCATTTTTATGGTAAGCATTAGGTAGAAAGACATGAGGAATACCCATAAGAATGCAGAGAATATGTCCGTGCAGGCGGTTTGTAATAATTAGACGATGCTGTTTGAATTGATACATCCCATGATGCATATAACTTAAGGATTTAAGATGCATTGAGGAGTTATATAAGCTATTGAATCCAAAGGAATAATGATGGAAGTATTTCCAAAGATGTCGGTATATCCACTCACCAGGAATCACTGTACCTTTTTGCAAGCCTTCCCGAATTCGCTCCATACGTTCAGTTGTGTCATATTTGAAAGAAGTCCAATCTTCTACAACTAAATTAGGGAGATCGATAGAAGTCTGAGAATTACTTTGATTCAACTCTTTGTCATTTCTATAGTGATATAAAATAGAGTTACTACGGTTAGACCTAGATAAGAGGCCAGGTAGATTGACCATTTGAAAAGCCATATCAGGTGCTTTAATTACCTGACAGTTGTAGAAATATTTTAGAGCTAGTTCATAGCTATATTCGTCACGCACAAACAAAGTCAAATTAGGATGTGAGTTTAATACATTTGCTGCTTCTATTAAATTGGTAGGTTCAACAAAATAAATACTTTGTGGTAGGATAATTATTGGTCGATCTCGGTATTTAGAAATAATCTGTTCGCGAAATTTTTGATGAGCAGTCCAAAGATCGCCTAAATTCCCTCCTCCTTGCAGGAAAATAGGAGATTTTCCAATTCTTTCTTCCATTACTTTGCTAGAAAAGTTATTAGGACTAGCAGTATATTTAATTTTTGTTTTTTGCACATTAATTAAATAAAGTATAGTACCTAACCCGATAAGGTGATCGCCAATATTAGGATAGTCAGGATAGTCTAGTAATGCACACTCTGGAAATGTCTCTAATTTCACTAGTGATTTATGCAGAAGTTCTTTCAGCTGTTCCGGTTGGGGGGTAGCCATTAATTTTAGTTCCTCGTTGTTATTCGTTATGTCTCAATGAATGAGTGTAGTTAGAAAAAGGTATTTTTCTAAAAAGCCAAATTTTTACTCAGCTTTAGTTTTTATTTTGCAATTGATAAAGATTGAGTTCTAGATAAAACATATTTACTAACCCAAATGCTGTAAAGAGGTAATGCTAATATATGAGCCATGAATACCGCAACAGCTACCCAAAAAATTCCCCATTTCACAGCTACTAGTAATGAAATTGTAAAAATTACAGTAAAAATTAAGTTCCAGTAAAGATTAATATGACTTTTATCTACAGAGTTAAGTAACATAGAAGCGCCATCAGCAAATGGGCGTGGTATGGCTGACAAGCAGATAACTATCAATACTGGAATTGCTGTTACCCACTTTTGCCCAAAAACAATTGGGACATAAAATGGAGCTAGACTTGACTGTAGCAAAACCAATGGAAAGACAATTAAGGCAAATGTTTTGAGGCTACTAAAATAACGTTCTCGAAGCTGCTTAACGTTTCCCCGAGCAGCACAAAGATGCGGGTATAAAGACCAAGTCATTGTATTTATTACATTCATGCTGATTCCTAAGCCAGCATTGAAAGCAAAATAGTAAATTCCTAGCGCCTGGACTCCTAAAAAACGTCCAATAATCAGGTAATCAAGATTAGCTCTTAGCTTATTTAGTAACTCAACGCCAAGAATATTTCTAGCATAACTAACAACTTCCTGCCACTTATTAAAACTAAAGAACATGGTAGGACGCCAAGGATGATTCATTAGATTGATAACAATCCAGACTGGAGTCGTAATAACAATAGGTATAACAACAGCCCACATTCCCATCCCTAATAGAGCTAAACATATAGTGAGAATATTGATTAGAAACGACTGAGTAGCATTACATAATGCTGTGATTTTCAGGCGGTTCTCTCGCTGGATTAAGGCAGATTGAACTGCAAAGATTGGTAGCATTAAGTAAACTAATGCCATAATGCAGATAGGCAAGATAACTTGGTTATTACTATAAAATAAAGCAACTGGTAAAGCGGCAAGACACTGAAGAATAAACATTACTCCACATAGTATCCAATTAAGGCAGTAGGATGTCTGACAAATAATTTTCAGATCCTTCTCTGCTGCCTGAACAATCTTAGAGCCAATTCCAGCTCTTAAGGTAAAAACAGTTGCGAATTCATTGGTAGTCAAAACGATTGCTATCAATCCATAATCGTAAGGATTTAACAGTTGAGATAAAGTAACTGTTGTTCCCAATCGGAAAACACGATTTACTAACTCTGCTCCCCCCATCCAACCAATATTACGCACATATTGACTAGATACTTTTTGCCTTAGCTTTTTGATTAACATGAGGGCATCCTTAAGAGAAAATTAGATATTTTTTATCAATTTTAAATTTAAGTATAAGCAGCTTTAGGCTTCTTATTAAGAGAAGATTTAGGAAGCTGCACTTCTTCTTTAAATGCAATTCCCATGATAATTAAACCGGGATAGTATAAGTAACCTAAAACCTCTTGGCTATCATTAAATGTAAAAAGTAATAGAGTGACAAGAAAATATAATGCTACCCTAGCAGTTGTGCTTTTCTGTGCTTTAATCAGCAAAACTATAAAACTCAATAAAATTGGTACTAAAAAAGCGATGAAGCCAACTATCCCTTTCACAAACAAGAGACCAAACCAAGTATGGTGAGAGCCGATAGGCATTTCCGCTAATGCTTTAGGCCCTGGTGCTTCTCGAAAACCATGACCCCATATAGGAGCTTCTTTCCATTTCTCCAAGGCAATCATACCTAAAGCTTCATGCACTCGTGAAGAGTCCGGTCTAGCATTATAAAATGCTTCTTTAGCATCCCTAATAGTACCAAGAAGTGCCGTGCTAAAAATACCTGCTAAAAAGCTAACAAATCCAAGTGCAATTTGTGTAGTAGGTTTAGTAATTTTTGTAAGTAACAAAACTAATATGAAAACTATTGGTAAAGCTATAAAAGATAAGCGAGAAACAGATACTATACTCATCGCTAAAGAGCCAGCTATCCCAATCCAGCGCCACTTGTTGTTATGTTCTTCAACAGCAAGGAAGAAGTAGATGTTTCCAATAAGACCGAGCGCAGGTGCCCAAGGTGCAAATAGAAATAGACGGATATCATTCGTACCGTAATCACTACCATAGAGATTTACATTGTAAAAAAGCTCACCATTCTGGATTAATCTTTCAATTGGAGAAGAATATAGGTGTGCAGGTAACTTTAGTATCCAAGCTAGATAAAAAAAGGGAATTAAAATCAAACTTTGAAGACATAAGATGCAGACGGCCCTATAGATTAGTTGTGGTCGAATATTGAGACAGCCGCTTAATGGAAATAGTGCTAGCAAAGCCCAATCTGTAAACCAGTTAATCAATGACCTAAGAGTTTGATTTGTACCTACATCATAAGTTATACAGCCTACAATTGTAGCGATCGCTACGATCAGAATAGAGACAATCCAAATCCAATGTATCCAATAAACTTTGATTCTTTTTTCAATACGAGTTTGCGCTGTTTGGTTCCAAAGCCGCTTACATAAGTAAAAAAACAGTATCCAGGCTAATACAAAATTTACAGGATATAAAATACCAATAAAATAAAATACATAGGTACTAATTATCCAATACCAAACAAGACTTTCTTCAAAGTTTTGAGGTTTCATTGTTCCATTCTCTTCCTCTCTGTACTCACAGTCTTATCAGATATTAAATTTTTACGTTCGCGCCACCAAAGTAACACCAGTCCAAGGGATACGAAAAGGGAGCCTAAAGTTGAACCTAGTAAAACTAATTTATCTTTTGGTGAAGTCGGTTTCTCAGGTAATGTAGGCTGTATAACAAGTTGAATCAGTGGATAAGATCCAAAAGTATTCGACTTGCCAATATCCAGTCTGGTCAAATTTGAAGAAAAGACCGCTCCAGCAATTTGCGTATTTCGCTTCAACGAATCCAAGGTGCTTTCCAACTGTGTTAAATTCTTGAGCCTACTCTCAAGCTGGTTAATCTGTTGTTCTATTGCTTGAGCTTGAGCAGTGAATCCCCTTTGGTCTGCCTGAACTATAACTAGTTCTTGGGAAAGAGCGTCTCGAGGAACGTTGTTACCAGAGTTATTGCTACTAAGGCTTAATTGCTTTAGAACTGCCAAAGTAAATTTTCGCCCTAAAAGAGACTGACCTCGAACTAGCAAGGCCTCTTGAGCAGCGTCTCTTTTCGCTTTCTCTGTAATTAATGTCGGATGGCTAGGCAGAAATTTGGATTCTAAAACTACCACAGAAGCGCTAGCATCACTATAATTTTTTAAGTTTTGTTGAAATATCTGGTCTGTTTGAAGGGTAAAAGCATCTGTAGCTTGTCCAGCAGATAGTTTTAAATTATTCGATAATTGTGCCAAACGAGTAGTAGCCTGTTGCTGTTGACCGATTATTTCAGCTCGTTGTCTGCGGAGCTGTTCAATGTTGGTTGTCAAATCCTTAATTTGATCTTCAGAATTCAAACCCGAACGTGCTTTGTAATCGGAAAGCCGCTTATGAGCATCTGCTAATTTTTTTTGCGAAGAAATCAGGGACGTTTGATAACCTATATCTCTTTGAACAGCTTCTTGATTTCGTAGCTTGTTGAGTCTTGTTTGCAAGGCTTTGTAAAAAGCTAAAGATTTATTTTGAGCTTCCTGGGGACTCGCGCCTTCGAAGTCAACGCTCATCATGGAAGTATTAATTATTAGCTTGAGCCGAGGTTTGCCAAACTCTTCTAAAGACATATTAAGTTGCTCGGCTGCCGATCTTAATATAGGTTCGCTTTCAGCTATAAATTTATAAATTTCTCTTGGATCTTGAGAAGAAAGAGCAGCGTATGGAGACACATTTTCATAATTAGCATAGCCAATGTCTGGTAGATTAATATTGGCATTTGACCATGCTCCTGGCAGATTAATAGCTGAAGAACTAGTGTAGGTCGGTGGTGTAAGTTTTAGATAAAGAAAAGTTGCAGCCCAAAATGCTATGTTTGTTGTTATACCTAGAAGTAAGTAACGCTGCCAACATCCTTTTCTCGCTACTAATTTTCTCAAACTGCTAGGGTAACCCGCAGAGATTTCTGTATGATTGGCCATTAAAAATCCTCTAAAGTCGGGAACTGGCTGCGGAATTACAAAGTCTAGGTGGGTTTTACGATTTGCCTAAGTAAACTTACAGGATCGTACTACATTGTTACTTAAAAATTGATTAATAATTCTTAGTAAAGTTTCCTTCCTAAACAGCAATGACAAAACCGCCTGATGGTCAATATTGCATCCATGCAGACAGCATCCTCTAGGGTTCAATAAAATTATCCACCCGGATATCCACTTAAGTAGGTGCAAATAAAGATAAGCAGTGAGGGTTGTCATTTGTCATTTGTCCTTAGTCATTTGTAAGGGTTTTAGGTGTATTTACATTTCGTAACCTAGTTAGGTTTTTTCTCGCAGACTTACTTAATTGGGCTAACCGAGAAGTATCGATCTGTAGCTGATTTACTTGACTTTAATTTACTTCCTGTAACGTCAATTAAAATAAATACGTGCAAATACCATGAAAATAGCAATGAGCGATCGCCGTTTCTGGAGACTGCTAGGGAAAACAATTTGTATTGCTATACTTGCGCTGGCTATTATCGTCAAATTTACACCCCTCAAGTCTAGTTGGAGTACTACATCAAGGTATCACTGGAATAATGTCTCTATTGGAGGAGGTGGTTATGTTACAGGCATTTATTTGCATCCACGAGAGCAAAATTTAGCCTACATCAGAACTGATATGGGTGGCTTTTATCGTTGGAATTCAAAAGATTACAAATGGATTCCGCTAACAGATATATTTAGCTTGCAACACAGCAATTACTACGGGGGAGAAGCCTTAGCACTTGACCCAAATAACCCAGATATTGTATACATCGCAGCAGGGAAATATACTACTAGTTGGGGTGGATTAGGAACAATCTTCAAATCGAGCGATCGCGGTCAAACCTGGAATAAGCTGAAAATAGACTTGCCAATGGGTGGCAATGAAACTAAACGTTGGCTCGGAGAGAGGCTAGCCGTTAATCCCTTTAATTCCAATGTTATTTTATTTGGTTCGCGATTGAATGGGCTATGGAAGTCTTCAGATGGTGGTACAACATGGGGCAAGGTTAGCTCTTTTCCCGAAAAGCCGGAAACAAAGATTGGAATTACAGGTATTGTATTTAGCAAAAATGTATCTGAACTAGTCTATGCCAATGCCTATGGAAATGGCATATATGAATCCACTGATGCGGGTGTTACCTGGAGCAAAATACCAGGAAGCCCATCAAAAGTGAATCGAATGGCTCTGGCAAAAGACAAAGTTCTGTATGTAACGCATACGTCGGGTGTCAGCAAATATGCAAACAGTATTTGGAGCGATATCACACCAAGTAACGCGAAAACTACATTTAATGCCATTGCTGTAGATCCAAACAATCCCAATCATCTTTTAATTGTTTATGACCAGTATGTTTCCACAACAAACAATCGTGTCATATTTCAATCTACTGATGGTGGAACTACATGGCAACAGAAAAAGCATACTTTGAAACCTCAAGTGCCCTGGTGGCCTAAGTGGTTTTTTGCCTCCTCAACCTCAGCGATTGAGTTTGACCCAAAAACTGCTGGACGATTATGGTTAACAGACTGGTATGGAACATGGCGGACAGATAACATCAACGCAGAGTCATCTGTTTGGTCGAACTATGAAAAAGGACACGAGCAGTTAGTTAGCTTCGCCCTAGTCTCACCTCGAAGTGGCTCTAAATTGTTGAGCGGTGTTGCTGATACGGATGGGTTTGACCACAGCAATGGATTAGATGTCTACCCATCTACGCAGTTTGGCGGCAAAAATAGTCCTCGATTTCAGGATACCTATGGTCTTGCTTATAGCGAAAGCAATCCTTCACAAATGGTACGTGTTGGTGGTAATCGATGGAACAATACTTATACGGGAGCAACTTCGCAAGATGGGGGACTGACATGGAAACAATTTTCCTCGTTTCCGAAGAACACAATCCCGTTGCGTGTAGCCATGTCAGCAACAAATTCAAATCTATTTGTCGCAATTATTAATCAAGGACAGCCTATTCGTACAACCAATGGCGGATGTTCTTGGAGCAAAGTATCAGGATTACCCAAAGGCCCCAAAGGCCCGTGGTACTGGGGTCAACCATTAGTAGCTGACAAATTAGATGGCAACACTTTTTACTACTACAGTGGTGGCAAGTTATACCGCAGTAAGAACGGAGGCGCATCCTTTAGGATTGTAAACTCATTATTGCCTTCTGAAAGTTGGTCTATGCTCAAAACAGTTCCGGGGGTTAATGGCGAAGTTTGGCTCAGTCTTAACTCTCACGGACTTTATCGCTCAACAAATGGCGGTGTAAAATTTGCCCAGATTCCTAAAGTGAAGAAAGCTTACTTATTCGCCCTTGGTAAGGCACAAAAGGGAAGCAAAATTCCTGCACTGTATTTGTATGGGGAAATTGCTGGTATGGGCGAAGGAGTATTTCGCTCTCTCGACAAAGGAAAAACATGGATAAATATCGCCTATTTACACCAACCTATGGGCAATGAGCCTAATGTAATGGAGGCTAGCTGGCAGAAATTTGGACTAGTCTTTATTGGCACTAACGGTAGGGGAATCTACTATGGAACTCCGTAAAAAAAGACTCTTGTGTTTTTCTCTCACGCAACTGACATCAGTTGCAAGAAAACCACGAAGCTAAAAGATTATTAATTTTTGTGCATTATGTTAATTTTTGTAAAAAAGGTAGTAGTATATTTTTGCTACATTATTTAATACAATTAAGTTGTTAATATGAAGGATATTGATATGTAACACACGCATAGTTAACGCTTTTGAATCACATCTGAACACCAGCAAAGCTTTTTCAGTACTGGTGTATAAGGGTTTTAAGTAGTATTCTAGGTAACTTTAATTAAGGTGGTAGAGATATTAAATAGTGATAGCTATTAGCTTGATACCTTTCTTAATTCACTCATCTAGGAAAGGTAATTTTTTAAACCCTCTGCATACTAGTATTTTACTGCTAGTGTTCTTTTTATTTGGACAGCAAGTCTTCAATCTCTTGATAGCACACCTAAATCATGAGGCATATAACCAGATAACCCATGCTTTATTCATAGGGCGAGAAGGAGAACGTCTACTTAATGCTGTAATAGATAATCAAGAAAAAGGTTTTCTAGAAAATTCTAATCAGGGACAAACTCATCCGATAAGTTATCGTCAGAAGAAGCCCAGCTTCCACAACAGCTTCAACCATCTGTACAATCTCGTACAAGACAACCCTGCTCAAATAAAGCAACTCGATAAAATTAAATATATCTATAACCAGTGGCAAAGGGAGTTGAAGCAAAAAGCGCTTTCTGGGTCTGTAAGGAATTCTGCTTTGACAAAAAGCACTTTATTTGATTCTTTGCATAAGGAGATTGAGAAACTCATTCAGCACGAAGAGATGCTTTTGAGAGTTCGCAAAAATCGTATACAGTACTTGAATAGTATTAACAGTGCGATCAATATTTTCAGCACATTCATCATTTTATTAGTAGCAATTTTAAATATCCAGTTGTTGCATTGGCGAGTCAAACTTCCATTAAACAAATTGACACAAGTTTGTAAACTTTGGCAAGCGGGACAAATGGAAGTGCAACTATCCCATTCTTCTATAGATGAGATCGGGCAACTAGCCGGAGTTCTTAACGCGATCGCTGATAAGACTCGTCACCGTCAACAAAGTATTGAGGTGCGTAACCAACAGCTTGAAGACATGATATCTGCACTTTCCCACGACCTACGTATTCCTTTACTTGCGACTCGTAACACTTTAAACTGTATGCTCAGAGGAGCTTTTGGTTCAGTCAATGACACTTGGAAGGAAGTTTTTGAAGAGTACCATGAAGCTAATGAGGATTTGCTTAAGCTTGTGGAACTCCTTTTAGATATCTCCCGTTATGAAGCAGGCAGCACTTGTTTAATGTGCGATCGCCTAAACTGGGAAAAGATTTTAATTAAAGTAATTAGTCAGATAAAAGCAACATCTACACGTGAGTTAGCCTTCATTTGTAAAACTTCTCAATTGCTGCCAGCTGTCTATGGTGATGAATTAGAAATTCAAAGAGTTCTACAAAACTTACTTGATAACGCTGTGCGGGTAAGTAAGCCTAACGGGGAAATTCTGATTGAGATAATGCCTTATGAACAAGAGCAAGTGCGGATTTCGGTGCGCGATCGCGGTTTGGGAATTGCACCGCAAGCTCAGGAAAAGCTGTTCCACCGCTTTATTCAAGGACGAGGGCATCGTGGAAGAAGTGGGCTTGGTCTGTACTTATGTCGTCAAATTATTGAGGCTCACCGAGGAAACATTGGTGTTGAAAGTTCTCTTGGAGAGGGAAGTACTTTCTGGTTTACTCTCCCAAGTGCCATAAATCAAGTTGATAGTAACGATGAACAGAATATAACCAGATGTAGCAATAATGATATCTAATATTGACGAAAAGAAAACTGTACGGATTCTATTAGTTGACGATCACGCTTTAATCCGCCGAGGGATGAAAGGGCAATTTAGCCTAGAACCTGGTTTTAGTATAGTTGGAGAAGCATTGGACGGTGGAGAGGCTGTTGAATTAGCTAGTCAACTCCAACCAGATGTAGTTTTAATGGATATCGATCTACCAGTTATGGATGGGATTACAGCCACCCAGCATATAAAAAGCAACTGCTTGACTACTTGTGTTCTAGCCTTAAGTGCCTTCGACGAAGATATTCAGGTCATGGGGATGCTTGCAGCTGGTGCTGATGGTTACTGTCTTAAAACCATTGAATGGGAACAGCTGATCGCCGTTATTCAATTGATACTCCAAGGTGGCGCTTATTTAGATCCTCTAATCGCTCAAAAAGTTGCTCGGATGCTTAGGTCAACCGCTGTTGCTCCCGATGTTCCTGTATCTCAGGTAATAGCGCAACCTATTCTCAGTAATCGCGAACGCGAGATTCTTAAACTTATTGCACAGGGGCGCTCAAACCAGCAGATTGCAAACCAACTCTACCTCTCACTCGGAACCGTCAAGTCTTATGTACGTATGGTTCTCAACAAACTTAGCGTTGACGATCGCGTTCAAGCAGCAGCTTTAGCTGTACGCCAAGGGTTGATTTAAGCTTAGAGGAATTTATGTAAACAGTCAGATAATTCTGTCAAAGTGGTAGCCAGTGGTGAGATGTCATTCACGAGTTGTTCTGACCACAAAATGTAAGGCTGAAGTAGTTCATGCTGGAATTGCTCAGGTATGGGTAGACATAACACCAATATATGAGGTTCAAACAAAGTTATCTCTTCCGGCGTGGGAATACAATAATATGGAAAAACTTCTGCATTTTGTTTTAAGCAATGACTGCTGACGCGCTGCACGGTCATGACATTTTTACCAATAACCATAATTCGGTGTCTTTTCATATTTCTATACTTATCTGCAAACGGGAAATGCCTACTATACAACAATGGTTTTAGCGATCGCAAAGGAAGTGCGATGGCGTAACCGCCCAGCGTTGAATGGATGTAACAATAAGGCTTGGGCGAATAAGTTGAGCTAAATCATCAGTTAAGAGCAAAAAGATAGAAAGAAGAAAGATTTATTTTTCTCAAAGAGGCTCAAGTCATTAACAGATAAAAAGCATAAGCAATTAAATTGCAATCTGACAACTCTACAGACTGCCATTATTACCTGAATATAAAAATGACGAGAGAAACAGAAATTCTCACTCGCTACTGGAAATATTTTCACTCAACATATCATCTGTTCAACATCAATTCTGGGTGGCAATAATTGTTTGTTATCTTATTTCTGTAGTTGTCAAAGCTCTAATTTTTTTGGTTTTTTATGTCCTGTAGTCAGTCAATCAGTGTTAAAAAAGTAAGCTATGTAAAGAAATGTAAATTCGCTGAATAGCTTATAAGTTGGTTACTGTACAGGTTTGAAAAAACTAAACATACGTTTGTTTTTCCGTGCCTAATTATCTTATTATGAAATTTATACTATCTGTACGCCACAGCCAAACGGATAGTTAGCTGGATAATTTTATTCCTCATTAGGATACTGTATAAAAAATAATTTAAGTAGCCATCAGATAGTATTTTCTATCGGTATTTGCGTAAGAAAGTATACGTAGAGTTCACTAAGTCTTGACTCAACCTCGCGAACAAAGTCTCAAGTCCTATCAAATCTATGGCGTTGCATGAATGCGGTATAAATTGGCAGTTGAAACAATTGAAAGGCCGTTCAAAACTGAGTGAAATCATCCCATAATTCAGCAACACCAAATCTTTTATGGTGCTTATGCGTAGCAATGCAACTGTATTAAAAGCTTTGACAGATAAAAATTGAAGTCTGGCAACAGACATTGTTCATATTTTTAGCATTTATATGGTTTGATATCACCCAAACGTAACACTCTAAATATACCCGCATAAGCAGAAAACATCGGCAACGTTCTAAATTTTACTATTTCTCAATTGTAGATAGCGAACTTCAAAGTTATATGGCACAAAAAAATAGTCTCTTTAACATTCGCTTTGACCGTATTTTCTCATCTGAAACACTCAGTTTTTTCCTAGTACAGCTTTTAAGACATCAGGGTAAATCCTTTGAATGGAAGAACAACCAAGTACAAAAGGTTAATCTCTTAAATATTGAGATTAACAATGTCTTAACAACAGAAGTTTTAGAAAATCTTAAATATGGTACTGTATTTACTCCCAATGTAGATCACATAATGAAATTGCAAAACGATCGTGAATTTCTTGAAGCTTATAAGATTGCTGATTACAAACTATGTGATAGTCAAATTTTAATATATGCATCTCGTTTCTTAGGTCAGCCCATCCAAGAAAAAATTTCCGGTTCTGACTTTTTTCCAGCATTTTATAACTTCCACAAACAAAATGAAACAATTAAAATATTTTTATTAGGTGCAGCACAAGGTGTAGCTATTAAAGCTCAAGAGAAAATTAATGCCAAGGTTCATAGAAATATAATTGTCAGCTCATATTCACCACCTTTTGGATTTGAAAAAAAAGAAGCGGAATGTAGAAAAATAGTTGAGATGATTAATTCTTCAGACGCCACAGTATTAGCCGTTGGGCTAGGCGCACCAAAACAAGAAAAATGGATATATAAATACAAAAACCAACTGCCAAATATCAAAATATTTTTAGCAATAGGTGCCACTATTGATTTTGAAGCAGGTAATATACAAAGGGCACCAAAATATATAAGTAATATGGGTTTTGAATGGTTATATAGAATGGTATCGGAGCCTCAAAGATTATGGAAAAGATATTTAATAGAAGGATTACCATTTTTTTGGTTAATTTTGCAACAGAAATTTCAGATAAATAAAATAACAAATAATCCTGGCTCTTAAATACCTTATCAGTTAAATATAATGAAACGAGTATGTGTGGTTTACCACACAGTTTCATGCTTTTGAAAGTCAGCTTCTTAGTTAATTAAATCTATAAAACTTATGACTCTGACACAAGAAAGGCAACCGATCGTGATTCAAACTCAGCAATGCTTAGATTTTGAGCATGGTAATACCTTAAGGGAACAGCTATCTAGCTTAGTACCTCACCCCAAACATCTTTGGGTGATTGATCTAGTCAAAGTAAATTTTATGGATAGTTCAAGCTTAATCGCTTTACTTAAGGAGGTTTTGTCTAGACGTTCAAGTGCTTATTGTTCGGTAATTTGCAAGCACTTGTTCGGACGATTTTTGAACTGACTCAGATGGATTCAGTGTTTGAAATTTATGAGAACTAAATACCGTCGTAATGATGTTGAATGCTTAAATATGAAGCATCGATCGCTACCGTCATTGCAAATATCTTAAAGAACAGATTGACTGGTGACATATTTACTTGCTTAACCTATTAGAAAATCTCATTCTCGCTTTTACAGGGTACTGAAATAAGTAAATGTACAGACGATCGAGTCGATCGACTTACTACTGAAACTGCAATTACCATGTCTAATACTTTTACTCCCCATCGTTTTGATATGCAAGTTCTAGATGATACCCATACTCTTCCTAAAGTTAAAGTTCCAGTTCATCCCTCTGTCATCAGTAAAGCCAAGCGAATGATTGACATCTTGGGTGCTGTTATTGGGCTATCGATTACAGTATTCTTAGCAATTCCGATTGCGATCGCGATTAAGTTAGATAGCCCAGGTTCTATATTTTACAGTCAAATTCGCTGTGGTTTGAATGGGCGTCACTTCCGAATTTGGAAGTTCCGTTCGATGTCAGTTGGAGCTGACCAACTTAAGCATTTAGTTAAGAATGAAGCTCAAAGCGATCGGATATTCAAAAATGAGAATGACCCCCGCATTACCTGTGTAGGAAGGTTTCTCCGCCGCACTAGCTTAGATGAACTCCCTCAGTTTTGGAACGTGCTGCTGGGGGAAATGAGTCTAGTAGGCACCCGCCCTCCTACTCCTAATGAAGTGATACACTACTCAAAGCACCACTGGGAACGTTTGAATGTCAAGCCGGGTATGACTGGTGAATGGCAGGCTCATGGCCGCTCCAGTATTAAAGACTTTGAAGATATTGTTCATATGGACTTAGACTACCAACGTAAGTGGTCTATAGTTTATGATATTAGTCTAATCTTCAAAACTTTAAAAGTTGTGTCAGATAAGAGTGGTGCCTGCTAACGCAGAGTTAATCGAAAAAAGTTATAACTTCACTGAAAAATAAGCTTGCAACAGTTCCTCCGAAATTGTGTAGGCGAACGCAAGTGCATCTCGTAAAAAAACCGTCGTAGACATCGCAGATTGAAGTATTGTCTCTGACTCAATTAAAGGATTTAAGAGGTTGTTTGAAAAGTGTTTTGTTGTGACTTTAGGCACTTTTAGATCCGTCCTAACCCACCTGAAAAAGGGAATTTAGAGGAAGCTAAAACTTTTGATAACGACAACGAACTTTTCAAACATCCTCTCAGTTCAACTTTATTCAAACAAGACATGATTTATTGCGTCTCTACATGAGTATTTTGGACAGCAGCGGATTTGATTTGCTAGTTCAATAATTTTAAAAAAACCTAACTAATTTACTCAACTTCCTCACAATGAATTAACAGCTTTTCCATCGCTTCTGCTAGAGAAATCAATTCTGTCCAAGAGGAACCACTAACTAAATTTTGGGCGTGAGCTAATCGGTTTCGCAACTGTTCAGCAGACTTGAGGAAACGTTCGCCAAACCGTTTTGATTTTAGTCCTAGTTGCTGGAGAAGTTCTGGTTGATTTAAAATCAACTCTCGCTTATCACAGAATTGTAGATAATCTAATAAATCGGTGGCTTCGTTTCTTTCCTGACTTTCTCGCCATAGTCGTTGAGCAACTTCTAAGCGCTCAGGTTTAAGGACTTTTTGCCAAGAATCTTGAGGATAGTAAATCCGCACCAGCCGTAGTAAATTCATTTCTAGCAGCGTTACTAAGCCAAATAGTAACATTCGCACCGGTGCTTTCTGCAAGTCACCACAGGTGACAATACCACTTACCTGATTGCAATCTAAGACAAACAATCGCGGAGTTTGTTGCAAAATGGGTAGCAACTTTATCAGTGGGGTGGAAATGGCAATTAGTTCTTTGGGATGAAACACTCGTTGATAGTCGCTACATTTACCTTTTTTGCCTGGGATCAAACTAGAGCGTTCTACATAACCGCTAATAATATCTCCCGTCTCCACGCCGATAACATCAAAATTTTGTGCTTGCATCCAATGCAGCACTTCTTTCGCCTCCGCATCAGCTGGCATAGCTTTTAGGGGTTCTGCCACGTATTCAATGGTGATATTGTTCTCAAATAAACTCCGCAAGTCTTGAGAACGTGATTTTAAGTGTTTCATCCCCCGGCTGTGAACTCACGTTAAATAATCCTACGGCACTCATGCGATGTCTGCGACGGGCTATTCGGCGTCGCCAGTGGAATTTTCTGTTAGGGACTGACAAATAAAAAAATATCCAATTAACTCTTGTGGGGTGGGCGTCTCGCCCGCCCTATGGACTGGGCGGGCAGGATGCCCACCCCACAATATTGGATAATTTATTTCTTGGAGTTCTCTTAGATTATCCTTGCGTAAGCGTAGCTATCCCAACAAATAACATAGACTAATGTTATACCATCTTAGTTGGTATCATGTTCGTGATGATTTAGACAATCTCAAGTAACAAAATATTTCACATCTAGAAAAAAATAAATATATATGTAGTTAACTATATGAGAATAGTTGATTAATTGCGGTAGAAATGCCGAAAATACCAACAAAAAAATGTTATTACTAAAACGACGTATCGAATTGATACTTGGTAGAATTTTACCAAGATAACCAAAATTGATAATAATATTATTATGCCAAGAAAAGAACAAGGATGGGTTACATTTCAAACCTCAGAGGACGAGCGGAAGATTCTAGAGGAGTTCTGCGAACAGTCTCAACGCACTAAGACTGAGATTTTGCGGGAACTCGTGCGTAGTCTCACTCAGCAAAACTTAGCACCAATATCACCACCAACTCAGCAGGAACAACAGGCAGATATCTATTACACTCAAAAGCCTAACATAGAAAGTAGTATTCAAAAGAAACCACTAAAAGTTAGCTCTCGCAATATTCTTAAAGGTGTGGTTAAACGAGTTGTTTATGGAGCAGTTAATAGTGAGGTTACTTTGGAGATTATTCACAAAGTAGAATTAACTTCGATTATCACCAGAGCTTCCGCAGAAGAGTTAGAATTATCTGAAGGAAAAGAAGCTTATGCAGTTATTAAATCTAACGATATTGTCATTGCCAGAGAATAGAAATACGTTGATTTGGGGCGTTATATAGCAATCCTATTTGATTCCTGATTACTTGTAAAGATCGGGGACTAGGGACTGGGGACTGGGAAGATAGGAATAAAGGTGTACTGAGTTTTTTCAGAAATAAAATATGAGTCCTATAGTTAAATATTAAGAGAATAAACTTTCTTTACTTGAGTAAATATAGTTGATGCGATCGCTTATGTAATAACCAATACTTTTGGGTTAAGGGGGAAAGGGAAAAGGTTTGAATTTACCTTTATCCGCAAACCCATTAGCCTTACCCCCAGACCAAAAAAGAGATTGTTGGGTTTATCCGAAAAGTATTGATGTAATAGCTGGTTTTCGTATTAATGGAATACACGATAAGCTCGACTTTATCCATTTTTAATTCAATCAAGCAGCGTAAACAGCAATATCT